>CBDVEQ010000144.1:0-6698 GCA_965373045.1 uncultured bacterium
CTGAGCCTATTCCCATTGGGGTCATCGGCAAGGATGAATCCGGAAATCATATATTGGAGATCCTAAAAAGGACAAATATCACTGCAGATCACTTGATCGTTCACGCAACCTATAAAACTCCCCTGAAAACCAGGATCCTGGCCGGAGAAGCATCGACTCGAAAACAGCAGATCCTTCGCATTGACAGGGAATCCCTTGTTCCAGACGATAAGCATGTACAGCAGGGGCTCCTGAGATCATTAAAAACAACAAGCGATTCCACCCATGGACTCTTGATCTCGGATTATCATTATTTCACAGTCAAGACTGACATTTTCACGCAGGTTTTAAAACTTTTCGAGAGTAAAACCATTCCTGTTTCTCTCGATTCCCGCTTCAGGCTTCTCGATTTTCATGGAGTTACAATATCAACGCCAAATGAACCTGAAGTCGAAGAGGCATTGAACCTCAGCCTGGAAGAAGATGATCGGAATGTCCGAAAAGCGGGAATCAGCATTCTTGATAAAACACAGGCTCAAGCTGTCCTGATCACCCGTGGCTCTCATGGAATGACGCTTTTTGAACAAAATAAAACAGAACATACCATCCCCATCCATGGTTCACCGGACATTGTGGATGTCACAGGCGCTGGAGATACGGTGATCAGTGTCTTTACCCTGGCGCTGACATGCGGCGCAAATTTTATAGAAGCCGCAGAACTGGCTAACTATGCGGGCGGGATCGTAGTCATGAAAAAAGGAACAGCCACTCTGGAACTTCACGAACTCCAGGAGGCAATCAAAACAGGACGTTTAAAAAATTATATTACCTGGATCAGCTGTCTGATATCATAAAAAGCCTTAAAAGAGCCGGAAAAACTATTGTTCTAACGAACGGATGTTTTGACCTCATTCATGTCGGACATATCCGGTATTTAAGAGAAGCGAAAGAATTGGGTGATATTCTTGTTTTAGCTCTCAACAGTGATTCATCTGTCCACCGGTTAAAAGGCAAAGACCGTCCTTTCATTAATGAGAACGAAAGAGCTGTTATTCTTTCTGCTTTTTCCTTTGTGGATTATCTCACGATCTTTGCGGAAGACAATGTGGAAAAAGTCCTCCTTTCCCTAAGACCCGATATTCACGCCAAAGGATCCGATTATACGGTTGAAACGGTTCCGGAAAGAGAAACCGTCATCAGTTATGGCGGAAAAATTGCCATTACCGGAGGAGCTAAAGTTCGATCAACCTCAGAGATCATGAAAGAAAACAAACCATGAACTTTTTAATCGTCCGTCTCAGCTCTCTGGGAGATATCATTCATACTCTTCCTTCGTTTGCCGCTTTGAAGAAAAAATTTCCTGGTGCAAAAATAACCTGGATCGTGGAAGAAAAAGGAAAAGAGATACTAGCCCTTGTTCCCGGGATCGACAGAATCTTTGTTCACGGGACCAAAAATAAGAAGAAAACCTTTAAATTGTTCCGGAAGCTAGTATCTGATCTAAGACATTCCCTAAAGGGAAAAGATTATACAGCCCTCGATTTTCAGGGGTTGATCAAATCCGGACTTATTACCTGGATATCCGGAGCGAAAAAACGGTTCGGTTTCGACCGGCAAAACTGCAGGGAATCCCAGGCCTCTCTTTTTTATACGGACAGAGCTGAAACAATGCCTGAAACCATCCATGTCATACAAAAAAATTTGAACTTACTAAGGCTTCTCGGCATAAAAGAGGAGAAATTCGTTTTTCCGGTCTCCATTCCTGAACCGATCTCTGCATCAGTCCTCAAGGGATTGAAATCATTGGGATTTAATGAAACGAAAAAACTTGTCGTTTTGAATGTTGGAGCTGCATGGAAAACAAAAAGATGGTTTGAAGACCGGTGGATCAAACTCATTAAGATAATACAAAATCCCGACCTGTTCCCTATCCTCCTCTGGGGAACAGAAAATGAAAAAGTCCTGGCTGAAAATATTAGTGATAAAACTGAAATTCCTCTTGTACCCACTATATCAATCCAGGAAGTTATCGCTTTGATCAGAGTATCATCACTGGTCATCACCGGCGACACCTTTGCGCTGCAAACAGCTTGCGCTTTGAATAGGCCGGTGGTTGCGTTGTTCGGCCCTACTAATCCAAAAAGAAACGGCCCTTTCAATCCTCTTGACAAAGTGGCATTCCATCAATCAGAATGCAGCTTCTGTTACAAAAAACAGTGTTCTTCTCTGGAATGCATGCAAAAGATAAATCCGGAAGAAGTCGCTGAGATGGCTGTTGAAGTATTAAAAACAGATGAAAGAATCCAAGCTTATCAGTAAGATTTATCGCTGGAGAATAAGATCTGCTCTTTTATGTATTATCCTGGTCATCGCTCTGGCTAAACCAAATCCATATTCCATAGGGGCAGGCATTTTGATCACAATAGTGGGACTGCTGATCCGGGCATGGGCTTGTGTACATATTAGAAAAGAAAAAAGACTGGCCGTATCAGGTCCGTACAGATACACACGCAACCCACTCTATTTGGGTAATTTGATTATCGGGATCGCTATTTCTGCCGGCTCGAATTCCTGGTGGGTCACGGCTGTTTTCAGTGCATACTTTTTGATCTTCTATACGGTCGCTGTTCTAGTGGAAAAGGATAAAATGGAGCGCCTCTTCCCCAAGGAATATGGCGATTACAAGAAAAACGTTCCTCTCTTTTTTCCCAGGCTGAAACCTTATCGCGGTTCAAGCCCGATCCGGTCTGATCCCCATCTTTACAAAGAAAACAGGGAGCGCCGCGCTCTGATAGGATCCGCTGTTTTCTGGGTTATTCTGGCTCTTAAAATGGTTCTTCTCTAAACATATCAAAACTTGCTATGCCTACAAAAGAACGGATAAAAAAAGTCGAAAGAGTTCTCTCAGGACGCATAAAGGATTTAAGAGTCGTTCTTGAAGAGGTAAAAAACACGCACAATGCAAGCGCTGTTGTCAGAACATGTGATGCAGCAGGTATTCAATATCTCGATATTATCACATCCAGCGGAGATCCTTTCCCTGTCAACGAGGCTATCTCAACCCGTGCTGAAAAATGGCTTCAATTTAATTACTATTCCTCTCCTTCTGAATGTCTTAATTCTCTAAAACAAAAGGGTTTCACGATCCTGGCTACCTCTTTGAATGAAAAGGCTAAATCTTACATTGACCTGGATTATACCAAACCGGCAGCCATCATATTCGGAAACGAGGCTGATGGGATATCATCTGAAGCCCGCGGCCTGGCTGATCATTTCATCCGGATCCCCATGTCCGGTATGGCCCAGAGCCTCAATCTATCTGTATCCGTAGGAATTGTTCTCTATGAAGCTCTCAGGCAGCGAGAAGCATGCCCATCATTCAGACCGGCAGGCCTTGACCAGGCGGAATTTGACCATTTCTATAAAAAATGGTTAAAAATCGATTAACCTGGATTATCTCATCAACCCACTCAGTATATAAAACCCCAACTGTAAAACATTTATTTCCTTTTCATGCTCAGAATACAAACGACCCATCATCTCATCAAAATTACCTTTTTTTATGATTTCTTTAAACCTTTTAAAATTTACTCCATATGGTTTTAATGCTTTGTTAAGACTTTTCTCGAACTCTTCCTTGATACTTTTAAAAGTATCCTCATCAACCATTTTACTCTGATAGTCATCCATATTCTTAATGCCCTGTTTTTCACAGGAATCCTGGGTGGCTTTTACACACTTCATAAAGACTTCAACAAATTTATCTTTACTCAGTTGGCCGCAGTTGCCTTTTGCCTCCTCAACATTCATATGCTTGTACTCAATTGTACAATCTGCAGGGAAATAGATTCCAACGGCTTTTTGACCCTTTATCCAGTGATTGGTATCGAGCCCCTTTCCTATATACTTCCAACCTGTTTTTGCCAGTTCCCCCTTGTAATAATCAATAATTCTGTTATCTACACCTCTTGCGTCCTCCCAATATTCATCGGCAAGTTTTTTCTCAAATTCATACCAGATGTATCCTTTTTTCTTTAGAGTCTCTTCCGCCCACTTTGTATCTCCTGCTTCGCTCGACCCGGAAATCAATCCGGCTCCAGGGTATGCGGGAATACCAATAAATCCCTTTACTTCACCTTTTTCAACCTGGGATTCTGGCTCCTTTTTTTCACCTGCTTTAAGTTCCTCTGCCCGCAACATAATTTTCATCATAAGTCTTCCTGCTCTGTTGACATCTTTTTCTGCCAATTCCTCAAGGTATTTATCAAGTTCATCTTTTGTAACACCATATTTTTTATAAATTGTTTTCTCAGCCTCAAGTGCTTTTTTTACTGCCCTCGTTCCTTGATATTTTTTATATACCTGTTGAGTAGCAAAAAATATTTGTGCTTTTACTTCTACATACAAATCATCGTTAATCTTGGTCTTGATATCCTTATCAACAGAAGCTTGGCTGTAAATAGGTAACAATATAAGTGCAATAAAAACGGTCCCTATTACAAGAATAATACTTTTTTTCATAACTACCTCCTTTTATATCTTTAAGATAAATAAAATAAACAAAATGTCAAGGCAAAGCGAAAAATGTATACTTAAAAATCAGTATAAAACTCTTTTCTTTGACTGCTTTTGTTATTTAATTATAATATACGGGAATGAACATATGAAAACCAATTAACCCAGGAGAAATAATAATATGAATAAAACAACTCTAAAATACATCGTAGACCTTTTTCTTCTCGTCTGTATGCTGGGAATTATCATTATCGGCGTCCTGCTTGCATTTGTCATTGCAGAAGGCCCTACAGCCAGCGAAGCCAGCAAATATTTCCTCGATCTGCACAGACATCAATGGAGCAGCATACATCTTTATCTTGCCCTTGCCTTTAGCTTTTTCCTTGTTGTTCACCTGATCCTTTCGTGGAAATGGATAAAAGCAAACACTAAGAAAATTTTCAAAAAAGGATGGAGCCTGGCTCTGATTCTTTTCTTGCTTTTAGGCGTTGTCGTTATCTTGCTCTTTTGGATGTTTACACCTAAACACCTCGGTCAATATGATGAATACGGCACAAAAAGAGGAGAAAGAGGCCGGGGAATCATAAATCTTGAAAATGGTCAGCAAAAAGGTATATCTGTAATCACAGGTCAAATGACCCTGAAGGATGTAGAGAAGGCAACAGGAATTCACGTGCAAAAGATCATTGAAACAGTTAAGCTCCCAACAGACGTCTCCCTGGATGAGACCCTCGGATGGCTTAGAAAGAAACATGGTTTATCTTTGATAGAGTTTAGAGAAGCTATAGATTCACTCCTGGAAACAGCGCCAAAACCGTCCGAAAAATTACCAGAACCATCCCGGGAATTGTTAACCCCGAAAACGGCAGAAGAAAAACCAGCTGTCATCGATAAAACTGACACCACAGAAGAATCGATAGAGCATGAAAAAAAAGTGACAAGGGGCGTTTCAGCAGAAGACCAGTCAGGAATTCTGATAACCGGTCGAATGACTTTACTTGACCTTGAAAGAGAAACCGGAATTTCTGCCAGAAAGATCGCCAGCAAACTGGGGCTTCCTGAATCTGTTTCCTTCAACGAAAATTTAGGCCGGCTGAGAAGACAGTATGGATTTTCCATGCAGGATATAAGAGATGCTATTTCAGCCCTAATCAAGAAATAATGAAGCTTTGATCTGTTTGGTGCTTTCTTAAGCCTAATTTATCAGTCTTTAAACGATATTAATTTATGTGATTTCAGCCACCTATCGTAGCCTAACCCTATTGAATTAGCTTTTCCTTGGGCATAGTTTTTATGCCAGCCACTTGGTACCGGCATCTCCTGGTATAAAGATTCACGCTGTGCCTCAAGCGGACATCGACTATAGCCCATAAAATCGGCAGCGCAGATAATTTTATGCTCAGTCATAGATGAAAGCTCATCTAAAAAACGATATCCTTCTTCACAACGCAAAAGATGGTGGTCAAGGATTAAAGTTTCGACTTCCCTAGCCAAATGGATAGCGTTATGCATGGCTTTTTTACTTTTCAGTTGCGTCATATATTCTAAATATATGGGAGGTCCGGAAGCAAAAACTATGTCAGGATGCCATTTGAGTATTTGTAATATAGGCCTGTCATCCAAAAATTGAATGTCCGAAGCATGCACAAACACATCTTTTCTATCTTTTATACATGTCATCATCACTGTCCCAAGGGCTTTTTTCCCTTCTCCATGCGGCATAGGCTGGGAGAAACTCAAGGGTCCATTTTTCTCGCCCTCAGCATCAGGAAGCTCCCGTCCAAGAAACTCAGATAAATTGTTGAACCGATTTATCATCGCATCCGAAAGGTCATGAGATCCTTTGCACCACAACCTGGGTTTATTAAAAAACGGTCTGACTTGACTTGCTGCAAGCTGATATGGATTAGCCTTTACAAGCGGACAGTGATCACCATGGAAGTGACTGATCACTATGTCAGTGCAGTCCTTTAATTGTTTTATAATTTCTCTGCGGATCTTCTCTCCTACTGCTACTTGAACCGGGTGAGGGAGTAAACCATGACGTTGATATCCCAGAGCCAATCCAGGGTCGATGACCACCTTGCGATCCCCTGTCTCAATTACACAGGAAAGCCCTCTTACTCCTAATGATTCAGTACCAATGATTTTAATGCGCACTTGCTTTATTCATAAAATCTGTCGACACTACTAACAATTTTCAA
>CBDVEQ010000145.1:0-6681 GCA_965373045.1 uncultured bacterium
GACTTCTATAGACTGTTTTTCTTTGGCCTCTCCTCGACTCGTGAATAATCCAGGTTAGTGGTGATGAGCCGCATCTTCGCCATGACAAAAAATTGTGCATTCTGTTGTAAGTTGTTCATTATCCGCTTTTCTTAGTCCCGCATCTACATGATCTTTCCACAGTCTTTTCCACAGTTTTTGTGGAAAAATTAGTTATTTCTTGTCTTCACTAAAAAGCCCGTGCACAAGGTCTTCGCACATGCCGTCAGGACTGTCCAGATCCTTGATCCCCTCGAGTAGATCTTTCAATTCCAGTATCTCCTCGGCAACGATCAACTTAATCAGAGGTTTATTGTCGATATCTGTTGTCAGCTCGATTCCACGGTTTTCCTGAATGAGAGTTACAAAAACATCTTCTTTTTTGATGTGATAGATCTGAGTGTTCAGATTTACCCTGTGAACAAAAAAGTCTTCATTACTAAACGCCTGTAATATCCGCATGCGTATAAAATCAGAAATATGGGTAGATGGGAACTTCAACTGAATGCGGCATCCAATCTCATCATCCCTTGCCAGTTTTTGGTTTCTCAGTCCGGTTCCACCATCAAAACTTTTTATAAGGATGGGTGGAGCAATAATACTGGCTATCAGAAGAGTCATGATAGCAACTCCGAACATGTCCTGACCAATGGCTCCTGATGAAAGTCCTATGCTTGCCACAATAAGAGTTACTTCCCCTCTAGGAAGCATGCCTGCACCTATACGTAAAGCCCCCTTTATATTAAAACCCGCTAAATAAGCTGGAATCCCGCATCCAACAATTTTCCCAACGATCGCACATGCTGTATATATTAGCCCAAAAATGACAATACTTCCCAAGATAGAAAAATCCACCATCATTCCCATAACACAGAAAAAAACTGGCACCAAAAATTGATAAACACCATGTAGCCTCTCCCGCAGCTCATTTGCCACATCTGTTTGAGACAGGGAAAGTCCAACAACATAAGCACCGATGATCATGGCCAGTCCTGCCATTTCTGCCAGTCCTGACAGAAATAAGGCAATTCCCAGTGCAACACCGGCCATGGCATCGTTTGAACGGAACCACTTCAATCCCTTTGATATTTTCTTTGCAAACAAAATTCCCAGAATTGTAAGGATCAACCAAAAACCAAATGCTTTGATTGCGATAAATGCTATTTTTCCCCAGTCAACCTGTCCTCCGCTCTGGCTGATCTTTGCGATCCCAACAACAACAGCCAGAATGATAATGCCGATAACATCGTCCAGAACTGCCCCTGCAAGGATTGTTACGCCTTCCGGAGAGGACAGTTTTTGTTTTTCGCTCAGTATGCGCGCTGTGATCCCCACAGATGTTGCAGTTGACAGTGTCCCGAGAAAAAGAGCAGTGGGCGACATAAATGAATCAACACCTGGAAGCAGAAGAACAGCAACCATATCTCCCAGGAAAAAAGATAGAACAACACCCCCAAGCCCTACAAGAGTGCCTATACCTGAAAATTTTAGAAAAGTCGGCAGATCAGTTTCTAACCCCGCCAGAAAGAGCAATACGATAGAGGCAACCACAGCCAGCCCATAAAGTTCAGGGGAAATAGGAAGAACTGCTTCTATTTTTGGAAACAGAGGCTGGTTTAAAATAGGGATTGAAAACGCACCCAATGCGTATGGGCCGATGATCATACCAGCCACTAATTCCCCCAGTACACGCGGTTGTTTTAAATACCGCGAAAAAATGATGCCAAAAAATCTGGCTGCTATCACAATGATGGCAAGCTGGAGGACCAGTGTTGTCATAAGATGGCCCATATCGTAGCCTGATGTATGGTCAGAAGCAAATACACAGGAAAACGAGGATAGAAACAGTCCAAACAGTATAAAAAAACGCCTTGAGATCATAATTACCCTTTATAATAAGATGTTTAAAATATCTCTGCTTGAATTAGCGTCCAGCAGTTTTTCTCTTGTTTCTACATTCTTCAGTAGTTTGGACACTTCAGCCAGGAACTGAAGATGTGGACCAGAATGGCTCTGGGGAGAGAGCGTCATAATAAAAATTCTTGATGGTTTTTTATCTATAGAATTAAAATCCACTCCGTGTGAAGTGCGTCCGATGGCAGCAACCAATTCAGTTATTTCATCTGATTTGCCGTGCGGGATGGCAATGCCATTTTCCATTCCAGTGGACATTTTGTTTTCTCTGGCCATGACTGCCTTTAATGCGGCCACTTTATTTTTTAATTTCCCATTGGACGTAAGACGCTCAATGAGCTCTATGATAATGCCTTCCTTTGTAACTGCTGTCATGTCCGGAAAAACCGTATCCTCTGTCAGCAATTTTTTAAGTATTTTTTTCACAAGCTATCCTTAAAATCAGGATAAAACTGTCTGATTTAGATGTCAATACATACAGAACAAAAAAGGGTTATTTTTGAACAGTTCAAGCAGAAAATCAAGAAGTAAAAATAGGGGAAAATTCTTGTGATTTTTACTATAATGAGGATTCATACTCATTCTGGAGACAAAAATGAAAATGTACAGCCTGAACTATATCCGAAGCCAGATCATCGGGAAAGACCTTCTTTTCAAGACTCCTTTCGGATATCGAAATATGTTTTATGCTGATTATACGGCTTCAGGCCGTTCGCTTCAATTCATCGAAGATAAAATTCTGAACATTCAGAAATCATATGCTAATACACATACCGAGGACGACTATTCTGGAAAATATATGACCTTACTCCTTAATGGTGCTGAAGAACACATAAAAAAAATGGTGAATGCTGGTAAGAACGGAAAGATTTTCACAGTTGGCTCAGGTTCAACCGGAGCTTTAAAAAAATTACAGGAGATCATCGGTGTATATATTCCCCCTGTAACAAAAGAGCGGATCAGCAGACTCCACACTGATCGTGATCAAAAAATCGTTTCTCCATTAAGATCAATTGAAGTAAACAGACCTGTAGTCTTTATCGGACCTTATGAGCACCATACCAATGAATTGATGTGGCGAGAGGCGTTTGCGGATGTAGTGGTCGTTTCATTAGATGATTCAGGTATGATCGATCTAGAAGATCTGGAAAATAAAATATCCTCTCCCAAGTATCAGGGCAGAACTAAATTTGCTTCCTTTTCTGCAGGATCAAATATCACAGGAATCAGAACCAAAGTCTATGATATTGCCTGTATCTGCCATCAATATAATGTTTTTATTTTTTTTGATTTTGCAGCTATTGCTCCCTATGTAAAGATAGATATGAACAGAGATCCTGACTCTTATTTTGATGCGATCTTTTTTTCGCCACACAAATTTCTGGGAGGACCGGGAAGTAGCGGAATTCTGATCATCCATGACAAACTTTATAGGAAAGACCTCCCCCCAACTACTGCCGGAGGAGGAACAGTTATTTACGTGGGTTTCCGGTATCATGATTTCGCTGATGATATTGAAGCCCGTGAAAAAGCCGGAACACCACCCATCCTTCAGACCATAAAAGCGGCTTTTGCCATGGAACTCAAGGAGAAAATAGGCATTCAGCTTATAAAAGAAAAGGAAAGAACCAATTTTTCTTATTTTTTAAAAGGGTTAAAGAAAATCCCGAATATTCAGATCATCGGAACCTATGACGAGAATGTCCAGACTCCGATCTTTTCCTTTAATATCGGACATAAAGACAGGATCCTTCATCCCAAGTTTGCAACAAAATTACTGAATGATTTTTTTGGCATTCAGTCCAGGGCCGGATGCAGTTGTGCGGGACCATATGGCCATTTTCTTCTAGGGATAGATGAAAACACTTCCATCCAATACAGAGAATCAATAGTTGGAGGTTACAACGGGATAAAACCGGGATGGGTTCGGATCAATATTCATTACACCTTTACCAGAGAGGATATCGATTTCCTCTTGAATGCAATATCGTTTATTGCGCAAAAGGGACATTTGTTTCTTCAAAAATACAGTTTCAATATAATGACTGCAGAATGGAAATATCTGGGATTTGAGAAAGAAGATATAGTTTTTTCACTAGACAACAGTTTTGATACAAAATCCGCAGATATGTCAATGCTGCTTGAAACTAGGAAAGAATACCTGAACGAAGCGTATAGAATTGCCGAAGACCTCAAATCTTTAGAAGAAACGAAATTTGTTATTGACACCGAAAAAATCGAAAAATTAAAATCATTCTATTACATCCACTCCACCTAACCTATGGAGAGGCCAAGGAAAAACAGTCTTTAGAAGTCCCTAGAGGTCTATTGAAGTCTGTAGAAGTCAAAGAAGGCCAAAGGCAACTAGGCCCAAAGTCATTTAATTTACGTCATTCCCGTGTAAACGGGAATCCAGATAAACGAGATAAACGATTTTTTCCTACTGCGAACGGACGGCATCGCAGCAGATGGGATAAGATCGGCTCGTAAATTGTTCGGGCTCGCGTGTGCTATTCACAAGTCTAGATCGCTACAGATGCGAGGCGTGGCGCATGAAGCCGTATTCATATACTGCGAATGCGCCGCAACAAAGCAGATGTGGTGAGCTAGGCTTGCTCGAAGAGTGAAAAATGTCGATAATAAAAGAATAAGTGCCTATGGGTAATGAATAATCCCAATACTTGTAATTGAATTTTGTATAGTGCTTAAAAATTTTATTGATGCTAATGGTATCGACAGTTTTCATGAATAGTACAGGCTAGAAGTGGTAGCCCAGGAGCTTCCAATAATTCAAAAACCACAAAAACAGAACTTCTGCCAGAAAGATCAGTGTAAAATGAACACGGGAACATCTGTTCCAATAACCTTTGATCCAGGCTAAAACCATAAATGCAAAACTCGTTATTCCCAGCACCGCTGCCAGTAAGGGGAATATCAATACAACCTTCAAAGCAGTCGGAACTCCAAACATAATACTGTATGGATCACTCATAACGCCTACAAAGCCCAGCAAAAAAAGGATATTCAGGCCGCTCATGGTGCCGGCTGACCATCGTGCAACTTTGGAACCTTTGCCAAACTCGACGGTCAATCCACAGATCTTTCTCCTTAGAGCTCCAACAGGCCAGCATAAAACAGACAAAAAGAAAAATCCGGTCAAACCTAATATAAACAAATGAAACCCGGGTGTTTCGTGCCCCTTCATCCTGTCAAATGCAAAATACGGGGCTCTACCGATAAAAGCATTAGTGATCTTTCCATCCTTGTCAGCACGGAATAAAAGCTGATCCTGTCCATCATATTCCTGATAGATTAGATCTCCTTTTTCAATCCACCGTCTTGTCTCTCCCCCCATAGAAGTCAATAAAGATCCGTCTTTATCCGCCTTAACGTTCATGGTCATCATAAGCACAGCTATTTTTTCGTAGGAGGTATGCACAATTCTATTAATGTTGTATGTGCCAAACAGCCGCTTCATTTTTTTCCTGGCATCTTTTGAAGGCTCCAGGGCAGGCACGCTCTCTGCAGGAAAATAGCGGTCCATTATGGCATTAAAACATTGAAAACGGGGACCACCACCACCACCCACACTGTTGTAAGAAACAAAAAAGCCAAAATCTTCTTCAGGGATCAGCACAAGCAGGCTGTGAAAAAGCAGTGTGTCTCCTCCGTGCCCGATGGTTGAAAATCCATTAATACTGTACTCCCAGAATCCATGGGCATTGCCGTCTATCCTTGGATCGTGAGCAAAAAATCGTGTATGCATCTCTCTGGCAGTTTCTTCCTGCAAGATCCGGTTGTTTATGCCCTGCCCTAAATGGAGGTGAGCGATCATAAATTTGGCCATATCATCGGCTGAGGCGCTTAAAGACCCGGCAGGAGCCATTCCGTTGATCAATTCAAATTCCTGGGATACGAACCGGCCTTTTTCATACTTGTATCCCACAGACATATCTTCAGTCAGATTTGCTGGCACAGGCTGCCGGAAGGTGCTTTGGTTCATACCGAGAGGTTTAAAGATATGTTCTTCGACATATTCCTCAAATGGAAGACCAGAAACAGTCTCAACGATATATCCCGCCAGAGCTGTTCCATAATTGGAGTAGGCAGTAAATCTGCCAGGTGGCAAGACCCTCTCCGGGATGTTATCAGCAAGAAATTTACCCAAGGGTTCAAGGTCTTCGGCTTTTTTGACGGCCATCCCGGTAATCACCTCTTCAAATCCCGGCGAATGGGACATCAGATCTTTAAGATTGATGGCCTCAGGGTAGGTTTCCGGGATCTTAAAATCCTTCAGGTACTTATTGATATCTGTATCCAGGTCCAGCTTCCCCTGTTCAAACAGCTGCATAACAGCGGTCCATGTAAAAAGTTTAGAAATAGACCCGGGGCGGAACATGGTTTTGTCCGCACTGACCGGTTTCTTTTTTAACACATCCGCATAACCGTACCCTTTGGACAAAAAAAGCTCGCCATTTTTGACAACAGACACTATCGCGCCGGCAATGTGATTTGCCCTCATGTGTGTAGTCATAATGCCGTCCAGAAAAGCTTCGAATTCGATCTGGTCCTTAAACTGCCCCCAGGGTTGGGAAAGATCAGACTGGGCGTTTACTTCTCCAAAGTTGAATAATAAAACAAGACAGATAATAAACATGTAATACTTTTTATTTTTCACAGGATATCCTCCTTTAAGCCTGCTTTATTCATAAAAACTGCCGATAACCTAACATAACTTCTTATATATCA
>CBDVEQ010000146.1:0-6644 GCA_965373045.1 uncultured bacterium
AGGAGCGCCAAACAGCGGGTATCCTGCCAGAATTCCTGATATTGAAGTAACAAATGTCCTTCGGGATAATTTTAAATTCTCGAGTGTTTTCATGACTTTCTCCTTAAAAAACGTTGCCTCATGGTAAAGATTAATATCATTGTCAGTTGTTATAATCAAGGGGTGTTCATTGAAAGCTGATTCGGAGCAAGATCTTTGAATAAAAGATGCTTTATGATAGGATTTATATCCGTTCAATCTCCAAACTTGGATTATTCACAGGTTAATAAAAGGAAAAAAACATGAGTAACACCAAGATTCGATGTCTTTATTCCATCATTTTATCCATGGTTCTAGTGCTGTCGGGAATAGCGCTTCACGGATTTGCAAACAAAGCGTCTAAGAAACAGATTCTGGAAGCAGCACGTGAATACAGAAAAGCCAATGAACATAAGATCATTAAGGAGTATTTTGAGCTTCTTTCCATTCCCAATGTCTCAAGCGATAGAGAGAATGTTAGAAAAAATGCGGAATTCATTAGAGAAATGTTGAAGAAAAGAGGGATTTCCGCACGCCTCATAGAAACGGCCGGCAATCCTGTTGTCTATGGAGAAAAGCTTGTTCCCGGTGCATGTCAAACACTGATGTTTTATGTCCATTATGACGGGCAGCCGGTTGATCCGTCCAAATGGATCGACTCAGAACCGTTCAAACCTGTTATCCGCCCTGCAAAAATGGAAGCAGGAACAGATGTGCCTAAGCCTATTCCGCTTCCTTCGCTTTCAGAAAGATTTGGCAAGGACTGGCGAATTTATGCAAGAAGCACAAGCGATGATAAAGCTCCTCTGATCTCGATAATGGCGGCGCTCGATGCGCTGGCTGAGGCCGGTATCCCAATAAAGAACAACCTCAAATTCATATTCGAAGGCGAAGAAGAGGCAGGATCAACCAATCTGAGGCCTTTTTTGGAGAAAAACAAAGACCTTCTTAAGGCCAATGTCCTGTTCATGTGTGACGGGCCGGCTTATTATTCAGGTGATCCGACCATATTTTTTGGCGTCAGAGGCATTATGGGCGTTGAGATAAAAGTCTATGGACCAAATACAAGCCTTCACAGCGGGCATTACGGCAACTGGGCTCCCAATCCGGCTGTAAGGCTTGCCCGGCTGTTAACAAGTATGAAGGATAAAAACGGCAGGGTCTTGATCGATGGTTTTTATGATACGGTTGTTCCTTTGACTGATATAGAAAAACAGGCCATTAAGAACGTTCCCAACTATGAAAAGCAGATTAAAGATAATTATGGTTTTATCCACACTGAAGGAGGCGGGATAAGCCTGATGGAAGCTATCCAGTTTCCCGCACTTAATATCCGCGGGCTTCAGAGCGGCTGGGTTGGAAACAAGGCCAGGACCATTATCCCGGCTGATGCAACTGCATCCATTGATATCAGGCTGGTCAAGGGATGTGACCCTGAATATATGCTGGAGAAATTAAAAGCCCATGTGCAGAATCAGGGGTATTTTATAACAAGTGAGGAGCCGGATAAAAGCTTGAGAATGAAGCATGGGTTCATTGCCAAAATAACAAGTGGGAGCGGTTATAGAGCTTACAGGACGACCATGAACTCTCCGGTGGCAAGAAGGCTTGTGGATGCTTTAACGGATTATTATGAGCAGCAGCCTGTTTTGCTTCCTACTCTGGGAGGCTCGCTGCCAGTATACCTCTTTGATGATGTTTTAAAGATTCCTGTGATCGGAATTTCAATAGCCAATCATGATAATAACCAGCATCAGGCCAATGAAAATATCCGGATTGGCAATCTATGGGCAGGGATTGAGACATTTGCGGCAGTTATTAATATGGAGTGATTAACCTGAATGATTCATAATATTTATCTCTCCATAAAAATATTTTAATAAATAAACTATGATTCCTCCAAAAGAATCTAATATTCTGAAAATAGTCAAAGAAGATATTTTAAGAGTTTTAGGTGAAAAAAAAGAAAAAAAAGTATCAGTAGAATTTATAGATTCAGAGATTGATGTCTCTGATGTATTTTTGCTAAAAGCGATAAAGGAATTAGAGAGAGAGGGGTTTATACAATCCTTTCAAGATTATATTTTGTTAACCGAAAAGGGGAAATCTGAAGCAGGGAAAATTACGGAAAAACATCTTATTTTAGAAAAATATTTTAATACAACAAGAACCGGCGAAGAAGCTCATAAAATGGCTCATCTTTTAGAACACTATATTTCCACGGAGGTTCTTAACGATATAAAAGAATTATCTACCCTTAAAGCAGAATCAGTTCCTTTAATAAAATTTGAATTAAATAGAAAAGGGGTGATTGGAGATATTGATTTCTCCGATTATGAATTATTTGAAAGAGTGGTCAGTATGGGAGTGTTTCCGGGAGAGAAAATAATAATGATAAATAAAATTCCAAACGGCGTTATCGTCAAAATAAAATATAAAAAATTTGCCATAGGTCGGGACATAGCGGAAAGAATTAAAGTGTTGGAATATGAAAAATCTTAAAATACTTTTAATAGGACAGCCCAATGTGGGGAAATCTTCGCTGTTTAACGCGTTAGTAGGCCCAAGGGTGGTGGTGTCTAATTATCCCGGAACCACGGTTGAAATAACGGAGGTAGAGAAAGTTTTTAAGGATACAAAAATACATTTTATAGATACCCCGGGGATATATTCTATTTCTGATAGAAGCGAAGAGGAAGAAGTTACTAAAAAAGCTTTGTTTGAGGAAAAAGCAGATGGAGCGATAATTATTGCCGATACGACTTCTTTTGAGAGAGGTCTTTATATGGTTTTGCAAATTTTGGAAGCTGAAATACCTTCCATTGTAGCATTAAATTTTATGGAAGACGCTGAAAAAAAAGGAATAAAAGTTGATTATGAAAAATTAGAAAAATTGTTAGGTATTCCGGTTATTCCAATAAATCCTTTGACTAAAAACGGGATTGATAAGCTTATAGGCGCGGTATTAAATATTAGCCCGGAAGAAAACCGAAGGATTAAAAAAGCAGCGAAACGGAGTTTTAAGGTTCAATACGATGACCATATAGAGGCGGCAATAAACACGATATCCGCTCAAGTTGAAGGAAAACTGCCAAAGAGATTTATTGCTTTAAGGGTTTTAGAGGGGGATAAGCATTTTTATAAATATTTGAAAGACAAGAAAATAATTGAGGAAACTAAACGGGGACTGAAAGAACATCCAAAGGTTGCGGAGGATATATCTATAACCAGATACGGCACAGCGTCATTTATGGCGGAAAAGGTTACTCAAATAATTTCTTTAAAAAAAGAAAAAAAGCTGGAGGAAAAGATTGACAAAGTTCTTTTACATAAACTTTGGGGGCCATTTACTACCGGCGCGTTTCTTTTTGTTGTTTTTGGGATATTGTTGTGTCTTGGTAATTTGATACAGGGATTTCTTATGGGTTTAACGGAATATCTTTTGTCTTTTTTCGCCGCGGCAGAACAATCCATCGTTAATACAATATTGGTTCAAAGTTTAACCGGGGTCGCAGCCGGTATTTCTATCGCTTTGCCTTATGTATTTTTGTTTTATTTGTTGTTGGGCTTATTGGAAGATATAGGTTTTCTTTCCAGGTTCATCGTCAACGCGGAAAGATTTTTAAAGAAATTGGGCCTGTCCGGAAAAGCGTTCATTCCTTTGGCGCTGGGTTTCGGTTGTACAGCGCCGGCGTGCAGATCTTGCAGAATTTTATCATCTGAAAAAGAACAGTTTAGCACCGCTTCGTTGTTTGCTTTTGTGCCTTGTTCTTCAAGAATTGCCATAATAATGGGGATAGTCGGATTTTACGGAGGCATAAAATTAGCTTTTTTTGTTTTTGCCACCTTGCTTGCCGCCGGTTTGATCTGGGCTTTTGGAATAAAAAAGATTATTCATCCCAAAAACGAACCATTACTTTTAGAATTGCCCCCTTACAGAAAGCCGCTGATTAAAAATGTCCTCGCTAAAAGTTGGATTAGAATGAAGGATTTTGTGTATATAGTTATACCTCTTTTGGCACTCGGAGGAATAATTTATAGTGTTTTAAATATAGCAGGCATTACTAATAGCGTGGTAAGGCCTCTTTCCCCGATTGCCGCTTGGCTGGGATTACCCGCCGTCGCCATTATTCCTTTATTATTTGGTTTTTTACAAAAGGATTTAACGGGAGCAATGCTTTTATCGGTCTTAGGCAGTAAAATATCTTTAATATTAACCCCCGTTCAAATTTATACTTTTGGCGTAGCATCTACTGTCGGGATACCCTGTATAATTGCTTCAGGAATGCTCATTAAAGAGTTTGGATTCAAAAAAGCGATGGCTTTGACAATAACGTCAATAACTTACGGCCTTTTACTTGCCGGTTTAATTTGGAGAATAATTTAATAAAAACAAAGATTGATTAAAAAAATTCTTGGAATGGAGAAACTCGCCTCTTATATGCTGAAAGAAGACAAGGCAATTATGAAGGCCTATAACTAAGGTAATAAAATATTTACTGTTTTCTGAGGCGAAAATTAGCCTCCAAAGTGGAGTAAAAAACGGGGGACGGTTCCAGTATCCAGGAGGGTCTGGTATATCTATAATCAAATTATCCTGTGTAGTAGCGTTTGATGAGGGTAACGACGGTAACCAGAAGAACTAGACAGGAGAAGACCGTAAAGATGACTGGCCAGGACCTGGAGCGGAGCCGAACTTTGCGGTTGGGGATAAGAAACAAGAAAAGCGGTAGCAGAGGGATAAAGTACCGGCCCTGTATTCCCCGGATATAAAGCTTTCCGATGGGAGTCCAGTCGAGATAGAGGGCCAGGAAAACAGCCGTGTAGCCGGCGATCAGTATTAGGCCGGCGATTATTTTCTGCTTGAGCCCGGGTGCCGGATCCTCGTCAGACCTTGTCAGTGCGGCCAGGACCAGGGCGGGAGGATATGTCAACCAGATAATTCCCGGAAGCCTCGTGTCCGACCAGCCCAGAACACCGACCATCATCTCCAGAATCCATTTTCCTTTGTGAATGGTAGTGATCCAGATGCCCTTCAGGAAATGAAAGGAGTTGTAAAAAACAAAGTGCATCTGCTTCGGAACCGACGTTCCCTCGCGGATCGGAAAGTAGAGGTCGTGGACGTAAAAATTCCAGAGAAGAACCGCCAACCCTCCGGCCAGGCAAATGGCTCCGCATAGCCACAGAAATTCCTTTTTCGATTCTCTGTAGTCGATCATCAGAAACAGACCGAAGATCACCACAAAAACGGATTTGGAGAGAGCCAGTAGGATGACGAGAAGGAGGAGAACCGTGACATTTCGGGGGTGGAAATACGGCCGGGCTTTATACACCAGATAAAAGAGAAAGGCAGCGCTCAGTAACGAGAGGCTGATCACTAGGCCGTCGACCGACAGGGTCACCGCCTGGGCAATAGTCATAGGCATCAGGCCGATCAGACAAAATACCCATTTCATGACAGGTGTCAGGGATACTGCCCAGCAGCAAAGGAGCAGCCAGACGGCGAAGTTGAGAAGCCTTCCGAGGTAGACCCCTGCGAGAGGAGAGAGGCGGAATATCCGACCGATCAGAATGCCCATAGCTTGGGGCAAATAGGGAATTGGGCTGTAGAGAGCCGTGTTGGGGAAGGGCTGGAAGATACGGCGGTCTGGATCGAGCGGTCTGCGAAGGTTTTGAAACAACCGGTGCAGATCCTGTTTTTTGTCGGGATCGCCGCGGATCCCGTCCGAGATGTCCAAGGCGGTCTCGACGATACTCGCAGGGAGATAGCCGCCGACCTTATTTTCAGAAATCTTTATGGACTTGATCTTCCCTTCCGCGATCTGATAAGCTTTGTAATAATGGTTGAATCCATCCGGATTTTGAAAGGGAGGGATCACCGCCAGCAAGATGAGTCCCATAAGGAGGCCGACGATAAGGAAAATCCGTTCAGGCTTGAAACTCATTTTGACTGCACAAGGCTATCATACATAAAAAGACAGGGTCAATAAATGATTATTCATCATGACATGGATGGAGTTTTTAACGGACGATTTAAAGAAGAAAACCGTCTGTTATTTTGGGAACAAGAAAATTTAGAGTCCTTGAGAAATGTTGTTAAGTCGCGAATGAGCTATTATAATTACGTGCGTAAACATTTGGCGCTTGACTACAAGTCGCCAGTGAAATATCAAAACAAGGGCAAATGATCTGGCTGAGATGTTAGCGAAAAATTGCCTCTAAAGTAGTTCGAAAAATGGGGGATATATCCGTACACCGAGGAAGTGTAATGGATTTGTCGATTCAAACCAAAATGAATCGCGATTTAAGGTGTGTCTCCTTACAATAAACTAAGGAGGACACTGTTAAGAAAAAGAAAGACTTACGATGACAATTTCAAAACGAAAGTAGAAATTAGAAGTCCTCTTCTCAGCTAAAAGAGCAGCAGATTTTGTCCCTGGTAGTTAATACTCGAATATCCTCCAGTGTCCCTTCATCCGGCGCTCTATTTATCAGTTCTTCGATTTTTGCAGCAGCTAATTTACCGAGGCGGGCACATACCTTTGAGCTGGTTCCGGGAGTCCGAATATCACTACATTTTAAAGGGGCAACTGATTTCCACCATTTCCAGTATTCCTTTACCAATT
>CBDVEQ010000147.1:0-6611 GCA_965373045.1 uncultured bacterium
TGCTTCATCCGTAAATCGCCCCGACGGATAGGTGTCCATATAGCCCTGAAGCGATAAAACGGTGTTCGCCTCAGTCGCCTCCCTCCAGCGAATAGTCTCGATTCCGGCCCTGGCAGCTTCGGTATGCCGCCCGGACGGGAAGGTCTGCAGATAGGCCTCAAATCCCCGAATGCTGCCGGTGATCTCCGCCTCGCTCCATCCTAGGCCATCCAAAAGCCGGTTTGCTTCCTGTGTATGCTGCCCTGACGGCCACGTCTTGATGAAGGATTCATATGCCTGTTTGCTGTTTTTTTGAGATGTCCAGATCCAGTGGATCTCTTCGCGCGTTGTCGGTATGACGGCCAGGACGATCATAAGCACCACGACGAAACCGAGAACACCCAGGGCGACCCTTTTCATGATCACTCTTCGTGATGTCGAAGATCCTGCAGATTTTCTGTCTGCTTTTGCCCGCGGTTCAGATTGTGCCTTCCCTGAAACAGCCTGTTTCTCTTCGGGTACAGCGCCTGAATATGCCTGCTTCAGGGGGATCATATTTTCGATATCTTCTGCCGGCATCCAATCGGTCATGCCCTCCGTCCATACCATTATGTCAGACGGCAGTTGACCGCTTTGAAGCCAGTATACGATATCGCCCTCACTAAAAGGGCCAAACTGCTGTCCTTTAAGGATGTAATACCAGTTACGCATTATTTTCCCCTGCGATTAAATCGGCCGTCGCGGCCGTTCTATGAATTTATGCTACATCAATTCGGGGACGGTATCAAGGATTTTTAAAATAGTTTTTCAAAATGGCCTAAGATTCAGGGAGGAGGTTCCTACCTTCTTCTTGACTCTATATTATCTGCGTTTTAGAATATTTAAAGTCCAAAGGGGTAATAATAAGAATAAAAGAAAAAAGCAAATCAGCTATTTTCGACCTTAAACATAATAGAGGTAAATCATGAGAAAGAAATCATCAATTATTTTCTTATCTTTAGTATTAATCATATCAGCTGGATGTACTATAGTTCGGAAAGTATATGTAGGACCTAAATTGCCTAATGATCAAATTGCAATTGTTAAAAGCCCTATATATCCGGAATCTATGGATGGAAAGAGGATAAGTAAAGGGCTTTTTGCTGAATCATGGATCCTGGAGGCTCTACCTGGGACTCATACAATTGTATTTCATACAGGAACTATAGATACAATATATGGAGCCACGACAACAACTACGATTACTTCTAGTCATAATTTTTCAGTAACAGTTACAGTAAAAGCAGGACATCGATATAGACTTGTATATGATCGTGATAAAGGAAATTACGTTATTAAAGATGTAACTGGTAAAGAGATATTTTAATAGAAGATGCCAGTACATTGAGTATCTTAATGGGGCTGAGAAAATAAGATTATACACAGCCTCAAAATCCTTATCTTCCAGGTCAGGGCAATCCAGTTCTGATAAGGCTTAAGATGGCATAAACACCTCATGCATTAGCTAGGTCATTTTCAGTAAAAGTCTTCCCACATGAGTCACACTTATAGGTCATTACTTTGACTCTATCTGCTCGAAAGTATGAGTAAAGTGCAGGAATGCCGCCAACAAGAAGTATGATTGGGTACATAATGTACTTTTGTCCTGGAACAACAGGATCTCCCCAGTTAATAAGAATTAGGACAATGAAGAAAGCCGCACCCGCTAAGAGTATTAATCCTAATATTAAGGTTCCCAATCCCGGCGGTTTCTTCCCAGTGCGGCGATTGATTATAGTGGGTTCTCCAGTAACCGAAGTTTTACCACAGCCTAAACATTTAATTTCATTAATCATATTAACCCCCAAATATTTTGTATGCATGAATCTTACCCTGCTTTAAAACATCTTGTCAATCTAACCATACTTCGCTTCTAGCATAGAAGCTCAGATTAAGAATCCCCCCTCCCCGGACAACTTTAGATTTTTTTTAATCGAACAGGCATCCCAGTTTCAGCTGATAAGAGAATTGATTTTTAAGGATTCCAGAGACTGTTAAAATGGCAGGCGCTATATCTACATTAAGCACCAAGTTTGAGTCGATAATCCCTCTTCGCACACTCGCCATTCTTGGATCATAAATAATCAGGGGGACTCTGATCGATAAATCGGGCATCGTCCATTTGCCGGCAAATCCACGCTCTCCCAGGAAATATCCGTTATCACTCATCTGTAAGCAAGAATAAAATACTGGGTTTTCTCCCTCTGGAGGAACAAGAATTTAAAGCGTATCCCAGAGATGCAAGGCCAAAACCGGACACAGTTGACCTCAAGAACTCACGTCTGGATGTCTTTTGTGTCTTCAAGGGCTGGTCTCTTATTTTCGACGGATCTCAAATAGGTATGTCCCTGATTCCACTCGATATATCAGTGATCGATCTCCTTTTTCCAAAAATCGAATACCTTCAGCTACTTTCAACAGTTTCCCATTCTCATAAATTCTGCTGTTTATCAGGCTGGGAAGATAGACAATCGCTTCAGCGTTTACAGGGATTTGGATCTTAAAGAAGATGCTCCCCTCCTTTTTATACCAGCTACTCATTATCTTCCCCCGCACTGAATCATAGCTACATTCCACCCACTGCAAATCATCGATGACCTGGGGTCTAATAATGATCTTATCAAATCCCACAGCATCGGGAGCGGCTTGAATCCCTCCCAGCCAGTTGAAAAACCACTGACTGACTGAACCGAACATGGGATGGTTGTGGGAATAGGTATTGTCGCTGAATTCCCAATGCTCCCACAAGGTGGTGGCCCCCTGCTCCAGCATATGCCCCCAGCTTGGAAAGCTTTTTTGGTTTATGATCCGGTATGCGATATCAGAAAGGCCCTGGCGGCAAAGGACATCCAGCAAAAACGGAGTGCCCAAGATCCCTGTTGTCAGATGGTCCTGCTTTTCTTCGATCAATTTCTCCAGATAAGCAAGCGCTTTATCCTGATTCCCCTCCGGGACCAGCCCCAGATAGAGGCCAAAGGATTGGCTTGTCTGTGTACCCGGAGAAAAGTGACCTGAGTCTTTCTGCCAGAATTTATTAAGGTAAGCTGCCTCGATCTTGGCACCAAGATCCTCGTATTCTTTTTTATCAGTGCTGCGTTTTAATATTTCCGCCATTTTGGACAGCAGATGTGCGCTGTAAAAATATAGCGGTGTCACCAACTCTTCCGGAGGAGTTTTATTCAGTGATTCGTGGTCACTCAAGCCCTCTTTCACGATGAAATCGGGATACATATTTTGAACCAGATCCAACCAGCGCCTGGAAACTGCATACTGGCTCTCCAAAGTCCTGCGGTCCCCATAATATCGATACAGATTTAACTGCAGCAGTGGATGCACCAGGGCCCAACCAACACCGCAGTATTGTATGCCCACATATGGTGCAGTGTCGGTAAGCATTCCCTCATCCAGGGCACTGTCACTCCAATCTTGAACAGCTTTGGCATAAAAAGCAGCCATGTCATAGTTGAACATCAGAGCCTCATTGGTGCTCACGATGTCGCCGCCATAGCCGAAGCGCTCGCGGTGGGGACAGTCTGACTGCACACTGAATAAGTTGCTTAAAAAAGTCCACTGCGACATAGCTTGAATGCCATTGAACATTTCATTTGAACATGAAAAAGAACCTGCTTCTGACACATCGCTGTTCAGACGCAGTCCCAAGATCATATCTGGGGAAATATCACCCGGATACCCGGATATCTCGATGTAGCGGAAAGCATGGAATGTGAAGCGTGGGGTGTATATTTCCCATCCATTCCCCTTGGCTGTATAGGTATCCGCCTGCCACGCGATTTCAGGGGAACCGGGACCACCGACCAGGGCCTCTTCCCCACTGCTGTTCTTGCGAATCCCCTTGATCTGTCCGCACACACTGGTCATAGGATTTAAGGTTCCGTCCTCGCATAACAGCTCACCATAGCGACATCTAATTTGGGTGCCCCGGGGGGCTTTGAATTTATATCTCACCCAACCAGAAAAATTTTGTCCCATATCGACAATATAAATCCCAGGAGAGGATTGAATGATCTTTTCCGGCCGTAGAGTGGTGGTCACACGGATGGGAGGGAGTGGTTGGACAAACAGCTTTCCGTTCTGCTCGGAGGCTATAGTTGCCGAGCGCCAATCGCTCATATCGATATCGCAAAGGTTCCAATCCTTAACTTCAAGCCTGGCGTCGTAGACTTCGCCGAGATAGATGTTATTCCGTAATATTGGACCATCTTTGACCTTCCATGACGCATCACTGCCTACAGTCTTTCTGGTTCCATCGGAATAGGTTATTTCCAGTTGAGCGATAAAACAAGGCCGTCCTATGGTTAAATATTCTCTAAGGTTCAACCTTCCCCACATTCTTAATGGCAAGGGATTGTACCAACCATTTCCCAGAGTAACTCCGATACAATTCGCTCCCTCCTGAAGCTGTGGCGTGACATCATAAACGGAGTAGAATATGCGTTTGGAGTAATTCGTCCAGGCAGGCTCAAGGACAAAATCGCCGATGCGTTCCCCATTCAAATAGGCCTCATAATAACCCAATCCTGTGACATAAAGCCGTGCCTTTTTTACAGCTTTCTCCAGCCCGAATTCTTTCCGGAACAATGGTGCCGGATCATCCTTATAGAAATCATCATCGCTTCCTGGATTTTTTTTCCCATCATTGACCCAGTACGCGCTCCACTCATCATCCTCTAAGAGTGCCATCTCCCACCAGGCTGTTTTACTCCAATTGGAGACTTTCCCTTGCTTTCCCCAGACGCGTACTTCCCAGTAGCATCTTAACCGGGATTCGAGTGCTTTACCGGCATATTCAATATTTAGGGACTGCCGGGAATCCACCTTGCCGCTATTCCACAAGTCAGCATTAGATTCGTTCATCTTGTCTTCGCTGCTGGCAACCAAAATCTGGTAGGCGGTTTGGGATTGCCCCCGAATGTCAGAAAAGAGCATCCAACTCAATCGAGGCCTGGCAGTATCGATGCCTAAAGGATCAGTTCTGTATTCGCAGCTCAGCTGGTCGATGTGTAATGTATCCTGTGAAAAACCAAACAACAAAAAAACAGAGACAAGCAAAACAAAACATACACGGAATCTGTGGCTCATGTTTTCCTAGCGTGCCCTTCCTGCACATGCAAACTCAAAACGACTTCTCCGATTTTTTTACGGTCGAGGTTCTGGCCATGACATTTATTAAATACCACATGCCTATCTTGTCTTTATTTATACCGGTCTAAAAAAGATTGTCAAGTTAATGTATTGTGATCGGACCTCCTCCTGTGAATAGGAATCAATACACCACCCGGTCCTCTCCTGAGACGACTTTTCCCTCATAGCGTACCTTGATTTCATCCAGTAGGTCCTGATCTGACGCACCCCAGTAGAGCTGGTGGTAGAGGATCAACAATTTCGGTTTTATCTCGGAAGCGATATCGGCCAGCTCATGTGTGGATGTGTGGAACTGGGAGTGATACTTCTGCCAGAAGGGAGTCCGTTCCTTTAGTTTTTCAGCGGAGTAAACTTCGTGGATGAGTATATCCACTCCTTTACATTTGTCGATCAGATTTTGAGTCGGGCGCGTATCTCCTGAGATGGCCACGGTTCGGTCTGGTGTGGTGAACTTGAATCCGTAGGCTTCGGGCCAACTCCCATGCTCCACCAGAAAAGCCTCTACAGTGATGTTATCGTCCTTGTAGAATACTCCCTCCTCGATCTCATGGGAGTTAACCCGCCAACCCTGGTTGTTGACCGGCTCGATCCCATACAGGCGAACCCGGATGTCTTCCTTGTAGGCCTCGAGAATGTTTTTGGTCATCTCCTTGATTCCTTCCGGACCGTAGACTTCGAGGGGAACGTCCCTCCCCAGAACCCAAGGAGTTAAGATGAGGTCCGGATAACCCGTTGTGTGATCGGAATGGAGATGGGTCAGGAAAGCGTGTTTGAGATTGGCCGGGGCCAGGGCTTTGATGTTTCCCCCGTAACTTGGTGACATTGCTGAAGCTTGCCGGACGAGTCCGGGGCCGAAGTCCACGATGTAAGGAGTGTCGTTCACAATCAAGGCGATGGAGTTCCCCGAATGCTGAGGGTCTGCATTGGGTGTTCCCGTTCCTAAAAAGACGATCTTGGTGATATCCGAGGGGGAGTAGGCTTCTTGTTTGGCCATCGAATATCCCAGTGTGGCAAAAACAAGAAATACAAATAAAAGATATATTCCGGAGTGATTCTTTATCATAGCATCCGTCCTCCAATCCCTTTCTATAGGAATTGATTATAAAACATCAATCAAAAGATTTGAATTCTCCATTATTTCTGGTGGATCAACAGTACCGATCTAACATGTGATTGATACTGTTGTTACTGAGCCAAAGACCACAAAAACCTCTCTGCTCGGACCAGAGCTCTCAAAAACATAGAAAGCCACCAAAAAATGATAACGTGCTGAGCGTATTTGATCAAGTAACAACAGTTGCCTGAGGAAGCACCAAAAATTCAGGGAAATTCCATAAATCGTTGATTTTCTTGGGGTAACAGGGGAAAAAAAGAAGCACCCCTCCCCGGACAACTTTAGAATTTTTTTGATTGAGCAGTATGACCGGATT
>CBDVEQ010000148.1:0-6602 GCA_965373045.1 uncultured bacterium
AATTTTCACCTCAACGGCAAGGGGAAACTGGATCTGCCGGAAGCCAGGGTGTTTGTTACAGGAACCAACAACTGGAAATCCTATGATTTATGGCCTCCTGAAGAAGCAAAAGAAACCAATATCTATCTGTATGCAGGGGGAAAACTCTCTCTTGAACGGCCTGAGTACAGTTCCAACAAATCAAACGATTCTTTTATCAGCGACCCAAACAAACCAGTCCCATTCAGCGCAGAGATCCGCACGTCACAAGGACACCTGTGGATGGTGGAAGATCAAAGGTTTGCATCCATACGTCCGGATGTTCTGGTGTATCGATCGGATGTTTTGACAGAAGATGTTACCATTGCAGGACCTGTTATTGCCAGCCTGTTCGTTTCCACAACAGGAACGGATGCTGACTGGATCGTCAAATTGATCGATGTCTATCCCGGAAATTTCCCGGACAATAAACCCAATCCCACAAAGACCAGAATGGGGGGATTCCAGATGCTTGTCGGCGCAGAGGTTTTTCGGAGCAAATACCGGGAAAGTTACTCAAGCCCTAAGCCTTTGATTCCCGGTCAGATCACAAAGATCCAGTATGATCTTCGTGATAAATGTCATACATTTCGTAAAGGGCACCGGATAATGGTCCAGGTACAGAGCACATGGTTCCCGGTTATAGACCGGAATCCGCAGAAATTCGTGGACATCTATCACTGCAAGCCATCCGACTTTCAAAAAGCGACTCACCGGATCTATCGCACAAAGGATTATCCATCCCATATCAAGGTGAGGATTCTGAAAAACCTCTGATCGATCCCGCTATTTATTCATTTTTATTTGGTGAAAGGGACACGATAAACAGGCCGGAGCGTTGGATGCGCGGCCCGGAAAAGCATCCTGACCGATTGTATAAGTTAGTTTTACTTTTCTACGATCTTATATTCATAATATTTAGTCCCGCGAAGTTTGTCGACAAGATAGACTTTATCTTTATTGATCGTTATGCCGTCGACAAAATGTTTGAGCAGGATGTTTCCCAGGAGCACCCCCTCGGAGTCATAGATTTGAAGTTTATACATATCCGTTGCTTCCAATTCCGTGTTTCCAACGACCTTAACATTCATAGACCTCTTGCCCCCGCTGGACATTGACACCATCATCATCTGATTCACCTTCTCATCCTCTTTGACTTGTCTGTCGAGAGTGATGATCCAGAGACGTCCCTTGTCATCCACAGCAACCCCGTTGGTACACCGGTTCATCTGAGGCGCCTGGATGCGCACACTTCCTCCGCGTGCCTCTCTCTTGCCTTTATTTTTTGGGGGAGCCATACTGTAATTCAATTCCCGGTCGGATTTCCATAAAAGTTTTCCTTCCGGGGAATATTTCTCGATCCTGTTCTGGAAAGGAAAAACAAGGAAGATGTTGTTGTCCTTATCCACGGCGAACAAAACCGAATTCCCCCTCCGGTTGAGCATCCTGTTCTTATAATCGTGCTGGGTCCCAAATTCTTTTTGGGTATTCCCTTCCAGGTCGATGATCTTCATCAATTTGGGAAGTTCTTTGTCCTTATCCTCTTCCCCCATACCCATCATTATAAACCCGCCGGATGCATTCATAACCAGTTGTCCGGTTGTCAAGATTCTGGCTACACCAATAGTTCCTTGAGTCATCCGGATCGTCTTATATTCCTTCCCATCCGGCAGCAGGATCTGGACTCTCTGATTGTTAGGATCCGAGACGAGAAGATTTCCCTGAGGGTCGATATCAAGGGAAACAGGATAAGACATCTCACCCGGCCCCTGCCCCCGGCTGCCTATTGTATCCAGATATTTTCCATCCGGACTAAATTTCTGGATCCGGTGGTTACCTGTATCCAGGATATACCAGTTGCCTTGAGCATCAAAAACAATATCCGAGGGCATATAAAAAGCGATATTTTCATCCTCGGCATTGATGTCCCCTAAAGTCTTGACCAGTTCCAGCCTGATCTTCGAGTCTTTTCCCCATTTGCCCTGATCGCCGTTATGAACGACACGGATGCCATCAACGGTCTCGACCTTCTGGGAATTGGCAGTTGAAAAGGTAAATAACAGCATCAGGGAAATGGCTGCGATCCCTCTTTTTGTATTTTTCATATTATTGTCCTCCTTGGTAATAAACGTTTATTATATATAATATGTTGCATGTCTATCAACGCCCCAGCTTTCAGGGAAAGCACTTGAACCCTTGTCTTATCATTAGATTTGGAAATCCAGGAAGCAACGTGTAAACTGTGGAGAAAAGAAAAAGAAGAAATGAAGAAACACGAATGGGCTGACGCCCCACAAAACCTTCCACGAACGATCAGCACCAGCACTGCTACATTTATCGTTGTCGCCAATATGATCGGCGCCGGCATCTTTACGACCTCCGGCCTTATGGCTGCTCAACTTCCCGGTCCGGGCTGGGTCCTGCTCTGCTGGCTGTTCGGGGGGCTTATCGCTTTGGCGGGGGCTCTCAGCTATGCGGAACTGGCCACCCGGATGCCGTTGGAAGGCGGAGAATACATCTATCTAAAACAACTCTATCACCCTGCCCTGGGATTTCTGACAGGCTGGACCAGTTTTTTTGTAGGGTTTTCCGTTCCCATTGCGGCATCCGCCATGGCTTTTTCAGAATACATTTTTGCAGGACTTAAAGATCATCTCCCAGGATGGGAGCCGTCACAGATGGTATTGATAAAAAAAAGCGCGGCCCTTTTTCTGATCCTTCTCTTCACCGGGATCCATTATCTGGGAATCCTCCTGGGATCCCGCATACAGAATGTTCTAACCGTCATTAAAATCGTAATCGTGGCAGGCCTTGCAGTAGCCGGGATCGTTTTGAGCAGAGGATCATATATTCCCGCCTTTGATTTTAATGTGGGCGGGCCTTTTGCAGGGTTGGCATTCGGCACAGCTATGATGCTGGTCATGTTTTCCTACAGCGGGTGGAATGCCAGCTCCTACATCGCCGGAGAGCTGAAGAATCCGCGAAAAACCCTGCCTATCTCACTGCTGCTGGGCACATCCATCGTGATTGTCCTTTATCTGGCCTTGAATCTTTTTATCTTCCAGGCGCTTCCCTATTCCGAAACAAAAGGCGTGATTCCCATTGTGGAAAAAGCATCATCCCGGGTCATGGGAGGCGGGATTGGAAATTCAATAGGCCTTCTTATCAGTATCGCCCTTCTTTCCTCATTGAGCGCGTTTGTCCTGATCGGACCCCGTATTTATTTTGCCATGGCCAAAGACAGGATGTTTTTTCCTTTTGCCGGCCGTATCCATCCCCGCTACAAAGTCCCGGGCCGATCCATTCTTATCCAGGGCGCGATAGCTGCATTCATGGTCCTCATCGGGTCATTCGAGCAGCTTCTTGTTTATATCGGCTTTGCCTTGAACATCTTTCCCTGGCTGGCCATAGCAGGTCTTTTTATCGCAAGGAAACAAGGGATCGGTGAGAAGAATGCATTTAAAGTATGGGGCTATCCCTATGTGCCGCTGTTTTTTCTGACAGCAAGCCTGCTTCTGATGGTTATTAACTACCTGAACAGGCCGTTGGAATCCACGGCGGCGGTTCTGACCGTTCTTGCCGGCATTCCCTGCTATTTCCTTTGGATCAAAGGATTAAGAAAGAAGGGGAATGAATAATTCAGGTTGCCCTGGGTTATTCACGGGTCGATATGCACGGCGCGGCGCATGAAGCTGTATTCATATACTGCGAATGCGCGGCAACAAAGCAAATCGGCCTGCCCGAAGGGTGAAAAGTGTCGATGATAAAAATAGGGTTCAAGGATTCGAGGATTCTGGGGTTCGAGTGAAAAGAAAAGACATAAGAGTTTATTGGGTTCGTTGTGTTCTTTGGGTTATTTTAATAAAATTTGACTCAATGAGCTCAAGAAACTCCATTAACTCAAAGAGCTGGATTCCCGTTTCCACGGGAATGACGTAATTTAAATGACCTTGGGCTAAGCTGCTATGGGCTTTGGGCCTCTTTTGCATTGGCCTTTGGCCGTTGGCCTCTTATTCTTTCACTTGAATCCTTGAACCCTGGAATCCTCGAACCCTTTTTTTCAACGTGTTGGCAGTTTTCATGAATAAGCCAGGTTATTTATCTGCGATCACGAAGGCCGTTAGATAGGTTAGGCGCATGATCTTCTCCATGAGTTCCGGGCAAACCTTTTCTACGGAATCGGTGGGCTGATGATAATCCTCGGTCATGGCCGCAAAGAAAAAGATCCAGGGGATCTTGCTCATGGCAAAAGGCGCGTGATCGCTTCCTCCCATACCGCTTTTAGAAGGGCGAAGAACGATGTGCATTCCCACATATTGGTTATTGGTTTTGAGAACATCCTTAAGATCAGGCGCATCAGCAGCAAAGGACAGGCTGATGAATTTTTTTATGTCGATCTCTTTCATGATCTCCTTGGAGATTCCCATCCCCATCATCCGGCTCATTCGTGTCAATCTCTCCTGAGACCACTGTCGGCTGATCATATCCAGGTTTAAGTTAACGACTGTCTTTTTCAGCGGGAAAAAGGGATTGGAGACATAATATCTTGAGCCTAAAAGCCCCTTTTCCTCTCCTGTCCAGAGAGCAAACAATATTGATCTTTTGGGTTTAACGGGATTTTTCATGAAGGCTTCAGCGATCTCCATAACACCGGTCGAACCGGAGCCGTTATCATCCGCTCCGTTGTAAATATACTTGCCGCGCATTCCGAGATGATCCAGATGCGCACCGATAACCAGCACCTCATCCTTCAAATCGGGATCTGACCCTTCAATGTATCCCAACACATTACTGCTGCTGACCAGTTTGGTCTCCGCTTTATTTTGAACGGTCAAGGTCACACCCGGCAGGAGCATGGATTTGGATTTCAGGGTCTTTTCAATGCCGCTTTTGAGCGATCTTGTGTCCTGGCCGGCATAACCCAGAATAGCATCCGCCATCTCTCTGGAGATCCGGATGGTAGGAATGGAATTCCATGGCATGGACAAACCCTTCCCCTGGATCAGAGCCATCTGACGTCTCTTTCCCGGTATGATGGGACGCTCGTCATTAATTTTACGAGAATCCAGCTTACCGCGGAACACATCTCCATTTTTTTGGGGGGAATTTTCGATCAACGCGACCGCCACCGCCCCCAATTTTCTTGCCAATTGGATTTTAGGAGAAGTACTGCGCCTCATACGGCGGGCCGGATAATATTTCTCCTTGAGCTTCCCTTTGTTAAAGGGGGAATCCTTATCATCCTTGCCCGGGGTTTCACTGAGCATCAAAACGATCTTACCTTTGATGTCCACTCCCTTATATTCATCCATTTTCAAAGAAGGCTCCTGAATCCCGTATCCCACAAACACCACCGGCGCTGTCAGGGACCGTGATCCTGAAGCATAATAGGAGTAATCCACTTCAGAGGAAAATGTCCGGCTTTTTTTCTGAGCCCCTTTCTGCCAAGCAACATGGATCGCACTTTCAGTGTTCAAGATCTCCCGCAGGGGAACGTTCTGAAAATAGCTTCTGCTTTTTTTAGCTTGTCCCGCTGGTGCCCCGAAGGAGCTTCTTCCTGAAGGGCGCTTCATATCTCCGGCCGGTTTGATCCCCCAGAGCTTGAACATGGAAGCCGCGTATTCAGCAGCAATATCATATCCCCTGGACGCAGTATCCCTGCCCTGAAGCAGATCAGAAGAGAGAAAATCCAAATAGATAACAGCATCCTTCCCGGTGATGGAATCAAAGCCTGTTTTCATATTGTCCGGTACAGGTAAAAGTTCTGTCACAATGGACAGGTTATCTTTGGGATCAGCCTTCTTGTCTTTGGTTTCCTGCTGTCCGGAAAGAAGCGGGAAACTCAACAAGCAGACCATAGTCAAGAATAGAATTGTTTTTTTCATAGAAGCCTCCTTTTATGTAACCTTAATTATATATAATATTTTCTAATATTATATCTCATTTTGCAATGAGCATTGTCTTCGGATCGAACCGGAGAGGAAGTTCGCCTGTTTCAAGGTTGCTGTGATTCTTGACCATGTGGAACCGGACGTGCTTTTCCTTAAAAGCCATGGTCAACAGCACATCGATGTTCCCGTCAAAATCCTTGAGCACAATTGGAAAACCCTCTTCATCAAAAATAGGACCGTCCCCCTTCAGAGAGGCGCTGAACCAGATCTCTGCTCCTATCCGGCCGGCAAACGTGCGGAATTGCGCAAAATCTTCAGGAGTCGAATACTCAAAATTGTATCCGTCCACAATGATCATTTCAGCAGGGAAATTGCCGTGCTCTATAAGAGCTTCCACACTGTTCAGGACCTGCTCGATCTTCTGGCCTTCCTGCTTAAAATTCATGATGATCCGGTTTCTGATGATCTGGTCATGAAAACCAATGGCGGATTCCAGTTCACGCTTTTTTGCTATCTCCTTGAAGATATCCTCATACCTTCTGATTATATAATCCACCCGGTTGGAGTACGAGATATGGATCACAGGCTTATCCTGGAACAAACTATATGTGGAAATGTGGACCAAGCAAGCTGTTTTTCCCACGCCTTTGCGCGATGCAAGAACACCGATATTCCCTTTTCCCAGACCTCCGC
>CBDVEQ010000149.1:0-6590 GCA_965373045.1 uncultured bacterium
GCGGAACCGTCAGCCTGTCTTGCTATTTTGTTGATATCTATAGTTATGGTTTGGTTGTTAATAATAAATGATATTTTATATGACATAGATGGCTCTATTTTGAGAATTATTTTCTGAGTTTAAGCTTTTTGATTAGCTTTGCGTAACGCTCGGCATCCTTCTTTTTGAGGTAAGTGAGAAGTCTTTTCCTTCTTCCAACCATTTTCATCAGTCCAGTGCGAGAGTGATGATCTTTTTTATGTGTAGCAAAGTGCTCGGATAAATATTGGATGCGATTGGTGATAAGAGCAACCTGGACCTCCGGAGAGCCGGTATCGCCTTTATGGACAGCATTATCCTTGATGATTTTTTCTTTTCCTTCTTTACTCAGCACGGATTTATTCTCCTTCTTAAATTCTGTCAAATCCTATCAAAAATACTTCAGATTGTAAATCTATATTTTTCAAGTAGAAACAACTGTTAATGGAAACTTTTTGTTAATAATCCAAGTGACATAAATGGGCTGGAAATAGATGAGTATTTCTATGAAGAAAGGATGTTCTTTCTCTTAATGAGTTCCTTGGCGTATTTGGAATCAAGTCCGCCCTGGCTTTCCTTTGTGCTTTTCAATTTTATTTCGATCTCGGCCAGAGTCATTTTGTTGATTTTCTTTTTTTGTGGCAGAGCAGGCTTTGCGGCCCCTTTCTCTTCTTCAATTTTTTCTTCCTTTTTTTCTTCTTTTTTTTCTTCTTTCTTGTCTATTTCAGTTTTTTCTGCTTTTTCTTCTTCTTTAAGATCTTTTGTTTTCTCTTTTGCTTTTGGTTTTTCCTCGGTTTCCGGGGTTTCTTCTTTAGCTGATTTTTCTTCCTTTTTAGGTTCAAGTTTTACTAAGTTTTTCTTTTTTTCTTTCATTTTTTCGGATTGCTGGGCAGCCGCTTTTTTTTCAGTGGCCTTTTTGTCTTTTGTTGTTTTCAATTTTTCTTTTTTATCGTCAGCCATTTTACTCTTTCCTAGATTTTATTAAAGATTTAGAAGAATTTGAATTTAAGAGTCTAACAAATAATACAAAAAAAATAAACTAAAAATGTTTGCTTCCATCAATATTGAAGAAAAAATCCAAATTTAGTATAGTCGAGTGACCATGTATCTTATATATTCCTTTTTGCTCTTCCTTTCTCTAATTATTTATATTCCTGTCTATTTTGTGAAGTTGAAACTGAGACGAAAAGAGAGCCTTCACATAAAAGAAAGATTCGGGTTTGGCATAAAATCCCGGGAAGAAGGCGGGAGATCAATTTGGATTCATGCAGTTTCTGTCGGAGAGGTTCTTTCACTTCAGAATTTTGTAGCCAAGCTTAAAAAAGAACATCCGGATTGGAAAATCTACTTTTCTTCATTGACAAATACAGGAATCAAAGTTGCCAGGGATAAATTAGCTGCTGCTGATCTGATTTTTTATGTCCCTTTTGATTTTAAATGGGTAGTGCGAAAATTTTTTCGTATACTGAAACCCGATATATTTATCCTGGCGGAGTCCGAATTCTGGCCCAATATGCTAAGGGAAGCAAAAAAAAGCACCAGGGGTACTATATTGATTAATGGAAGGATCTCCCAGAATTCCTATTCCCGTTACAGGCGTATCAAATTGATTGTAAAAAGGATACTGGGGAAGATCAACCTGTTTCTTGTTCAGGCAGAAATTGATAAAAAGCGTCTTATAGATATTGCTGTTTGTCCGGATTCTATTCAGGTGGTGGGGAATCTGAAAGCGGACATTGATCTCCCCTTGCTTACGAAAAAAGAGCAGCTGGATTTGAAAAGGCACCTGAATATTCCAGAAGAAAAAATCCTGTTGCTGGCAGGCTCAATTCACAAGGGAGAAGATACTCAGGTTGTGGAAGCTTTTGCTATGGCGAAAAAAAAACGCCAGGAGCTGCAGATGATTATCGCTCCGCGCCATCTTGAAAGGGTCAGTGATATCGACAATCTCTGCCGTCAGTCTGGCCTTATAGTCTTGCTTAAGACTCGGGCCAAACCCGGAAAAAAATGGGATGTCTTGATCCTGGATACGATGGGTGAACTAGCGCAGTTATATACAGTATGTGATTTAGCATTCCTTGGAGGAAGCCTGATTCCATGGGGAGGGCAGAATCTCTTGGAACCGGCTTTTTACGGTAAGCCGGTTTTTTTTGGACCACATATGGACAACTTTTTAGCTATCACAGAAAAGTTCCTGCAATCCGGCGCAGCCGAAGTTTGTCCTGATAAAGATGCGCTGGAGAAAATGCTGATTCAGGTGGATAGGGTGCAGATGTCAGAAATGGGGAAAAAAGCCAGATTGACTCTGGATTCTATCCGGGGAGCTACAAATAAAACTTTAAGTGTTGTAGAAAAATTAATGAATGTTTGATTCAAACTATTTTACTGGGGAGATTTGGATTCAGCCGGATCAGGATCTTGTATGTGGAAACTCCGGCCCAATCTGCAATTTCGTCTGCCAAAATGTGTTCTTTTCCCTGATATCCAATCAGTACAACTTCGTCTCCCTTTCTAACATTTAAACAAGAGTCGATACGGACAATGAGATGGTTTGCGGTAATGTCTCCGATAAGGTGAATCCGTTTTCCCTCTATCAATACTTTGCCCTTGCCGATAATGTTGAAAGGATATCCATCGGAATAACCTACTGGGATAACAGCGATCGTTTCTTTCTTTATTGCGACATAAGCGCGATGATAGGAAACAGAATCTCCGGGCCTCAGGTTCTTGACCGCAGCCACCCGGCTTTTTAACTGAAGAACAGGTTTTAAGGAAAGGAGGTCTTCCTTCTGAGTTTTTCGGTTGGGGTAGTAGCCATACAGCACGATTCCAGGCCGTATCATGTCCAAATACAGGGATGGAGATGAAAAGATCGCGGCACTGCTGGCTAAATGTTTTACGCCGAGCAAGATTCCTTTTTTCTTTGATTCATTGATGAGGGAAATTAATCGTTGATATTGGATCTGGTCGAATTCCTCATCTTCTGTGAGGGTTGAAGAAACACCTTCGATTGTCAATCCGGGCAGAGCGGCAGTTTTATTTATAAACGGCAGGGCCTTGTGATAAGGGATACCCATCCTTCCCATTCCTGTGTCCACATGAATGTGGATTTTTGCAAGGAGGCCTTGTTTATTTGCTGTTTTGCTGAGATGAAGAATATCGTTTGTAAATATTGATTGAGTGATCCGGTTTTTCAGTAATGTATTAGAGAAATCCGGTAGGAATGGACCAAAATTCAAAATAGGGATGGATATTCCTGAGGCTCGGATAAAAACGGCTTCACGAAGGCTGCACACCATCAAGGAATGAACCCCTGCGGACTGCAGACATTCTGCAAATTCCAGGAGTCCATGCCCGTAGGCATTCGCCTTGATGACTCCCATGACCGGTTTATGTGTAAATGCCTGGATCTTCTTCAGATTATAATTGATATTTTTCCGACTCAGCTCGATCCAGGCTTCAGCCGGCCCGGAGAAGCTGTTTTTCTCCGCAAACTGGTGCTGTTGAAGGCTGTTTTCCACTTCCTGATGGGTGAGCATTGAAGGGCTCGCTGCGGCCATTTTTAAGAATTCTCTCCGTGTGAATGTCACTATTTTCCTCTCATAATAATTTTATATCAAAGATCCCATCTGGCAGGATGATATAATAATCTTGGACAAACATCAACGGCAAGGCTGTGAACCTGCTTTATTCATAATCCAGGTGAATTAAGTCGTTATGGTAATTCAGACTGGACTTTTTTTATAATATCATTATAGTGATTTATGATATAAAGGAGTGAGGAGACCACAGGATGAAATCCATTTCTAGAAGAGAATTTTTGAAGTATTCATCCCGCCTGACCGCAGCTGCAGGTCTTGGGGGATGCGGGATTATTCTCAAAGGATGTCGAACCAAGCAGGAGTTCGATCTAGTCATCAAAGGGGGACTTATTTATGATGGAGAAGGTAGAGAAGCTTTTCAGGCAGATATTGGTATTGTCGGAAATAATATCCAGGAGATCGGGAGGATATCAAGCGTTAAGGGAAAAGCTGTTATTGATGCAAACGGCTTGTCAATATGTCCGGGTTTCATCGACGTCCATGATCATACGGATATCAACCTCTTGATCAATCCAAAAGCAGAGAGCCATGTTAGGCAGGGCATCACAACCGTAGTAAGTGGAAATTGTGGGGCATCGCCTTTTCCTATTGCGGAAGAGATTTATGATGAGATCAAAGCAAATTACCAGGAGCAGTTTCAACTGGATCTGACCTGGTCGGATATAAAGGGGTTTCTTTCGCGTTTGGAAGATACCGGCATGGCACTGAATTATGCGACTTTGGTTGGACACGGCACTATACGAGGAGCGGTCATGGGATTTCATGACAGGCCGTCTAAAACAGATGAACTTCTTAAGATGAAAACACTATTGGAAGAAAATATCATCAATGGTGCTTTAGGGCTATCAACCGGCCTTGAATATGCCCCGGGCAGTTTTGCGCCTGCGAATGAAATTACAGAACTATGTTATGTCGTATCCCGGTTGAACGGGGTTTATGCTACACATATGCGTTCTGAAGGCGACTTTCTACTGGAGTCTCTTGAGGAATCCATTGATGTCTCTCGAAAAACAGGAGTTAGCCTGGAGATATCACATTTTAAGGTCGCATATCCCCCAAACTGGCACAAGATCGATAATGCCATTGCAAAGGTCGAGGAAGCCAAACAAGAAGGGATAGATATTACATGTGACAGATATCCTTATATTGCAGGTTCCACCGGGCTCAGTTTCTATATGCCCCTATGGGCAAGACAGGGGACTACTGATGAATTTCTCTCTCGACTTAAGGATCCGACCGTTGAAACACGGCTGAGAGAATATGTGGATAAACAGGGGAAAAAACTGGGGAGCTGGGATAAGGTTCTGATCTCTAATGTGGTGACAGAGAAAAATAAACAATTTGTCGGAATGTCTGTTCTTCAGGCACAGAAACAGGTAGAGAAGGATGCGTTCGAATTCATGAGAGATATCCTCATTGAGGAGCGAGGACGGGTTGGTATGGTTACTTTTATGATGAAGGAGGAGAATCTAAAGAAGATCCTTGCGCATCCACTTGTTGGAATTGGATGTGATGGTTCAGCCATGGCTCCTTATGGTCCATTGGGAGAAGGAAAACCTCACCCACGCAGCTATGGTTCATTTCCCAGGGTTTTAGGGAAGTATGTAAGAGATGAAAAGATCATGTCCATGACCCAGATGATCAAGAAGATCACCTCCAACCCGGCGAAAAAATTCGGATTTGAAAATCGCGGCGTTCTTCAAACCGGATACAATGCAGATATCGTTATATTCGATGAAGCGAATGTAATTGACCAAGCTACATTTGAGCAGCCTCATCAATATTCCAGGGGAATTGAATACGTCCTTGTCAATGGTCAGGTCGTTGTTAACCGGGAAGAGCATACAGGCAATCTCCCAGGCCAAGTGCTGCGAAAGAAAGCAGAAACTAAAAAATCTTGAATGGGTTTTTCTAAGGTCACCAACTCTGTCTGTAAGAATAAGATCTGTGCGTGTTTTTTATTCTTCACTGGTGCTGTTTTTTCTACGCTTGTTCAAGCTGCGCTGATTCCGAATGACCCTGTGCCTGAAGTCCATTTTGTCTTTCGCGCACTCGAACCGGGAGAGGTTATTGAAGTTTCCATAGAAGACGATTCGGATATCAGTAGTGCTTATGTGCGTGTTTTTGGAAAAAAGTATCCTCTCGGCCGGGCCATATATTCCGAAAAGATCCTTGCGGTTATTGGTCTTGATCTTGACCTGAAACCCGGAACCTATCTGCTCGATGTCTATATCATCCGTCATGAAGGACATACGGACTTGGTCAGAAAACGGATAACGGTTATGCCAAAACAATTCCCTGTGAAAAAAATTTGGGTTAATGAAAAATACGTCACTCCTCCTGCCGAGGCCAGGGAACGCATTCAGCGGGAATCCATAGTCCTCAGCGCGGTTTTTGATATATTTTCGCACCAGTGGACTGGGAACGGCCGATTTGTTTTGCCTCTTGAAGGAAGACCGGCCCATAATTTTGGAGAAAGACGGATTTTCAATAATAAGTCAAGATCTCCCCATAGTGGAGAGGATATCTCTGCCCCCAGTGGTACTGAAGTGTGCGCTTCGAATTCAGGCCGGGTCGTACTTGCGTCGAACTTATATTTTGCAGGGAACACCGTCATCATCGACCATGGCCTCAGGGTTTTTACATTTTACTGCCACTTTTCCAATATCCGTGTTAAGAGGGGGCAGAATGTTGAAAAGGGCGATGTCATCGGTGAGGTGGGTGCCACCGGTCGAACGACAGGTCCTCATCTGCACTGGTCGGTTCGAGTCAACGGCAGCAGAGTAGATCCTTATTCCCTTCTGTACCTGATATTTTAAATATTCGTTCAGCCATTCATAAATTGTATTCCACCATAGTTCAGCATTCAGCGGTTTTGTCACAAAATGATATTCATCAGGAAAGAGGAGCATCCTTGATGGGACGTTCGTCCTCAGCTCTTCGGTTGCGCCATACATAGATCGAAGATCA
>CBDVEQ010000150.1:0-6578 GCA_965373045.1 uncultured bacterium
TGAAGATCATATTTTTTTTGCAGCGATCAGCATGATATCCTGAAGGCGCAGGATGCTTCCGTCCATATCTTCCAGGATCCCTTCCCGCAGCAGCATGTTTTCAAGGAGTTGATTTGCCAGTTTATTCAGTTCTCCGGATTTAGGAGATGCTTTATGGATCCGAACCATCTCTTTGATCAGATCATTTTTCTGGTTGATCTCAATGATGCGCTTGGTGAAGGTGTAGTCTTTGTTGGACATTTTCATAACTTTTTCCATCTGGATGGATGGACCGCCCGCCCTGTGGACAAGGATGCACGGGCTATCGACCAACCGTTTGGAAAGCCTGACATCTTCCACCCTTTCGCCGTAAACCTTCTTGAGATAAGCGATGAAATCATTAAGATCTTTTATCAGGTCCTTATCCTTTTCTTCTGTTTCTTTGTCATCCAGCTTAATGTCCGCTCCTTCAGCGATCTTGAAGGATTTGCCTTTAAATTCTCTGAGATGTTCGATGACAAACTCATCCAGCGGATCGACAAGGAAAAGGACCTCGATGTCTTTCTTGTTGAAGGCCTCAAGAGCTGGGCTTTTCTCCAGAGAATCGAGCTCATGCCCTGTGATGTAATAGATCTCTTTCTGGTCTTTTGCCATGCGTGAAATATATTCATTAAGATCTATAAGCTTATCTTTGGATTCTTTGGAGGAATAAAAAAGGAGAAGGGGGGCGATTTTCGAGCGATTGTCAAAATCAGTTATAATCCCTTCTTTCATATTCCTGTGGAAGTTTTTCCAGAGACTAAGATATTTTTTCCTGTCTATCTTTTTAATGGATTCCAATTTCTCAAAGACCTTTTTGAGGATATATTTTCTAATCTTATCGATCTTGATGTTGTTCTGAATGGTTTCCCGGGAAATATTGAGAGGGATATCCTCGGAGTCAATAACACCAACAAGAAATCTCATGTATTCGGGCATAATATCCTTGTTTCCCTTCTGGATCAGTACTTTTTGAGAATACAGGTCGATCCCGGGCTCGGTTTTAATGAATCCCAGGGCTTCCAAAGATGTTTTAGGGACAAAGATCATAGCACGAAACTGCACCGGTGCATCCGAGGAAAGGTGCAGATACGTTTCCGGTTCTTCCTTTGTATGATTGATAAATTGGTAAAAATGGTTGTAGTTTTCTTTTTTAAGAGATGCCTTTGGCTGAGTCCAGATGGCTTCCGTGCTTTCGATCTTATCTCCTTCCACATAGATGGGGAATGGGAGAAATTTTGAATGTGTGTCGATGATATTTTTGATCGTAAACTTATCCAGGAGATCTTTTTCGTGCTCTTTTTTTAGTATAAGCTCGATGCGCGTCCCTCGGGTCTTTTTAACTGTTTCTTCCAGGGTGAAATTTTTATCGCCTTTAGATGTCCAGAGATAAGCCTTGCTTCTTTTTTGAGAAGACATGGTGACGATGCGGATTTCCCGGGCAACCATGAAGCTGGAATAAAAACCTACGCCGAACTGTCCGATAAGCGACATCTGGTCTTTACTGTCGGATTTTGATAATTTTTTAAGAAACTGGGCCGCTCCGGAATGGGCGATCGTTCCGATATTATCAATCAGCTCTTTCCGTGTCATTCCGATACCGGTGTCTTCGATAATAAGTTTTTTCTGAGTTTGATTGAAGGAGATATTGATCCTAAGATCCAGGTCTTTATCATCCATTTCTTTTTCGGTCAGGAGTTGAAAATGGACCTTATTGAGGGCATCTACAGCATTGGATATCAATTCTCTTAGAAAAACCTCTTTGTTTTTATAGAGCGAATAGACAAGGATATCCAGAAGCTGTTTGACCTCTGTTTGAAATTCGTGCTTTTCCTTTTTCTCTTTTATTTTTTCAGACATATCAATATATCTCCTGGTTGATATCAAGAATAAACTGGTTTTTTTCAGAGCGGCTTTCTCCAACGCTTGTGATATAGATCGCCGGTTGATCGACAACCGGGCATTTATTCTCACAGATACCGCAACCGGTGCAGGCTTCTGTATCAATGAAGGGCGCCTTGGGCCTTTTTATTGTGCCGTCAGGAAGATGGGTCTCGACTTCGATCATCCGGATCGCCTTGGGCGACACAGGGCAGTGTTCTTCGCACACAATGCAGGAATTTCCGAATATGTAGGGAATGCACCGGTTCTTATCGATCCAGTCGATTCCGATTTTGATCTGGTTCTTTTCTTCGATCGTAAGTTCCCGGATCGCGCCTGTTGGGCAGACCTGGGTGCAAAGGGAACAATAGTAATCGCAGTAGCCGATCTTCATGACCAGCATGGGAGTCCAGAGACCCTCGGGCCCTGCCTCTGTACGGGCCGGCTGGATTGCGTTTGTCGGGCAGACCTTCATACATTCGCCGCATTTCACGCATTTCTGAAGAAATTCCTTCTCAGGCAGCGCTCCGGGTGGGCGGATCAATCTTTCTGAAGCCCTTGAGCGGAGCGGAGATATACGAAAAAATGGAATGGCGATCAATCCCAAAAAAGAGGATAAAAGGACTTTCCGTCTGGAGAGGTCAATAGATTCCAGGCGTTCCGGATTAAGGGCGGGATGGAAACCAATCGCCCCTGTCGGGCATATTGCGCTGCAGGTGAAGCAGTAAACACATTCAGAACTTTTCCAACCCTCTTCAGGATAAGGATTGGCCTGTGTTTCGCATTGGATGGTACACAGGTTGCATTTGGTGCATTTGTCCATATCGATCCTGAGTTTCAGGATGTTCCATCTGGCAAGCAGGCCGAGAAATGCGCCAAGGGGACAAAGATACCGGCACCAGAATCTTTCACGGATTAAATTCAGGAGGATAACCCCCAGAAAAATCATCCCAAGGAAAAATCCCTGGATAAAAATGCTGTTAATATCTATAGTTTCAAAAAACTGGACAAGTCCGTCTCCAATAGATGACAGATGTGCCAAGTAAACCAGACCGATAACATTGGAGAAGAGGTGGTTTGCGGCCGGCATAATGCCGGTGATAAAGGAACGATAAAGAAAAGAAAAGGGATCCAAAATGCCGGCCACATTCAAGCTGAAGAGAGAACCGGCCAGAGTAAAAAGCAGGATATAATATTTCCAGGCCGTATGGTTATCTTTTTGTTTTTTTGGCCTGAGGAGTTTTGATTTTTTAAAAACAAAAGAGAAAAATTGCTGGATGGCTCCCATGGGGCAGACCCATCCGCAGGCGACCCGGCCGATAATAAATGTGACAACGATCGTGATCGCTGCCATGCTGAATGACAGGAAAAGCGTGTGTGAAGCAAGTAGTGTTGTCAGTGCGAGGAGAGGATCAAAATGGAAAAATATCTCGACATTCCCGATATAGTCTTTCCCGGGAAACCTTGTCTGGAACAAGAGATAGAAGAAAAGAAATAGAAAAACAGTCTGAACTAGAATTCTCAGGTATTGGATGAGCAGGTATTTTTTAGACTGTTCTTTTTTCAATTTTGAGCTTCTCCTGATCAAATTCGCCGAATCCCCTTTCACGTGCCAGCTGAAGATAACGCATCTTCTCTGGCTCGATGTCCAAATATCTCACTCCCATGGAATCAACAGCAACATAATCGACGCCCGCGACCACGGTCTTATGGATCCTGACATCAGACAGTCTTCCCCCCTGAGGCCCGTTTCTCCAAAGGACCCGATAGGCATCCAGTACGGTCAGCGCTGGCTTGAAAAAGGCGGCCAGGTCGATCATGGCAGCATCAAGATTTTGATGAAGCTGATTCCGGTTGCCGCCCAGGCAGCCCAGCCAGTTTTTCATACCCAGAGTGACTCTTGACAGGCTGTGATGTTTGGTGGCAGGGATATTGATGATCTTGTCGGTTTCGAGGAAATCTGTAAAAACTTCCCATTTTTTAAGCCATTCTCCATGAAGATCGACTTTCTTGAGCTTGTGTTGACTGCAGAAAAGGACCTTGGCTCCGGCCTCCTTGGCTGCTTTTGCTATTCCCGACCGGGCATATGTCCGCCTGGCCGGATTGCAGGGATTGTCCATGACTTTAACTTCTTTAGCTCCGGCATTGAAGCAAAGTTCAACAAGGGTTTTTACTATTTCAGGATTAGTGCAAGCGCCTTGTTCCGGTTTGCGGTCCCAGCCGATATTTGGTTTGAGTACGATTTTATCGCCTTTTGAAACGAAGCGATTGATCCCTCCGACTGCGGAAACAGCTTCTTTTACCAGTTGTGCCGGCGATTCACCCTGGATAACAGCCAGGTCAGGCAGGGATGTTTGGGCAAACAATCCCGGCCTGATATTCAACAGAAGACTTCCTACAGTTACATCTTTTAAAAACTCTCTTCTTTTCATCGATATTACCTCTTTCCAAGCGAATTAATGTAAGTCATGATTCCGTTATAAATACCCTGTGCCACATGTTCACGATATTGGGGTGTTTTGAGCCTGGATTCCTCCCGGCTGTTGCTGAGGTGGGATATCTCAATGAGTATGGACGGCATCTCTCCGCCGATGAGAACCCAGAAAGGGCCTCCCCGAACATTAAGGTTTCTGATTTTATTGTATTTTTTTGACAGTTGTCTGACCAATTGAGTCTGCACATTTGTCGCCAGGTCCTTGGATTCCATGATCTTACTGTTCTTAACGATTTTTGTGATGATGTCCTTCATATTGCCGATATTTTTTGTGGAAGTGGCATTTTCCCGGGCGGCGATTCTGGTGACATTAGGATCTGTCGTAAAATTGAGGAAAAAAGTCTGGACCCCGGAAAAGCTTTTGCTTGGATTGGCATTGGCATGGACTGAAATAAACATGTCTGCCTGTTTCTGGTTGGCAATTACAGTTCTATTTTCCGGCGGTATGTAAATATCGGTTTCGCGGGTCAAGACTACCTCAAAAGCACTATTCTTATTCAGTAGCATTTTCAATCTCATGCACACATCCAGAACGATGTCTTTTTCATAAGCTCCGCTGCGTCCGATACACCCCGGATCCGACCCTCCGTGACCCGGGTCGATAACGATCCTTTTTATTCCTAGCCCAAGTTGACGGGCCAGACTGTATCCTGACTTCGAGGGCTGAGCAGGCTTTGGCGCCTCTTGTGAAGGCAATTTGGATTTAGCTGCAGGCCGGTCCTTTTTTGGATAAATATCGATTACGATTCGGAAGGGATCAAAAAGATGCCAGATACGATAGTGCCTGATTTTTTGAAAATTGAGATCCATAACGACCCTGACAGTTGTTTTTGTCTTCTGGGCAATGCGTATCTGGCGGATATAGCCATTGTTTACGATTGTGCTCTTATTGTGAAGAAGAGGATTAAGTTTTGACTGATAGATATCGACATATATCCGGTCCGGTAGGATAAGCTTGTTATATATATATTCTCTGAGTTTTCCGATATCAATAACGATCCGGGTATAGGAGGGGTGTGTGTAAGACCGGAGGTTATAGATTTCAACGCGTGAGTCGGCATAAAGAGAATGAAAAGAAAGCAGGAGAAGAAACAAGGTCAGAATATACCATCGATGAAGGAAGTTCATGGTTAGGCTCCGTATTTCTTCAGTTTTCCGGCGTGTGCAAGAAGAAGCGGCATGACATGGATCGCATGGAAGCGTCCCAAATATCCGAAACAACAGGCTCGTTCTGAAAAATGATCGACCGTGTCTCCCTGTGCTGTCCTGGCATGAATGAGGATAGGATTAGGGTGCCAGGAATGCCCTTTCATGAGACTGGGCGTGGAATGATCCGAAGTGACAGCCAGAACATCGGGATTCAGATCAAGAAAACGTGGGATGTATGTATCGGTTTTTTCAATTGCGGCGACTTTTGCGCTGAAGTTCCCATCCTCTCCTGCAGAGTCTATTTTTTTGACGTGAACATAAAAGAAATCGTAATAGTTGTAGTGCTCTTCCAGTGTTGTAACAAGGTCCTCCTGCGAGGTTCCGACGTCCAGAATGTCCATTCCGACAAGTTTTGCCAAGCCCTTGTACATTGGATAATTGGCGATTGCAGCGGCCTTTAAATGAAAAAGCTCATGCATAGTAGGGATGGACGGATGTTTGGAAAATCCCCTTAACATGACGGTATTGGCATTTGTGTTATTACGGAGAAGATCGGTGACCTTGTCTATAAAAGCGTTGATGATCCTGGCCGACTCTTCGGCTTCCGGAATCTTGGCATGGCTGTAGACCACAGGCTTGTTTTCTTTCTGTGGATCAGCGTCCGTCAGAGCGTCCATAAGTCCCTGCTTACTGAATTTGACGACAAACCGGTGTTCCTCGCCTGGGTAAACAACAGTATGAGCCCCCATTACGGATTGGATAGAATTATTGATCTTCTGGCAAAGTTTTTCATTTTCATTGGTAGGGATCCGGCCTGCTCTCCGGTCTATTATGAGTCCGTCTTTGAGAGTGGCAAAATTTCCCCGGGCGACTATATCGTTTTTTCCGACAGTAACACCGAGACCCAGGGCTTCCAGAACCCCTCTGCCCAGAAGATAAAACAAGGGATCATAACCGAAAAGAGACATGTGTGCAGGTCCGCTTCCCGGGGTAATACCCATGGAAACAGGGTCTGTCAGTCCGCAAGAGCTATTGG
>CBDVEQ010000151.1:0-6410 GCA_965373045.1 uncultured bacterium
ACTCAAAAGGCAGGTCACAGGATCTGTCCTCTGGATTAAATCCATGGAGATCCTCAAGGAAAAAGAAGGGGAACAATGCATTGAACTGGGGGCGGGTAGAGTCCTTTCAGGCCTGATGAAGCGTATCAGCCGGAAGTGGTCCCATCCGCCTGAAATCTTGAGTATCAGTGATCCGGATACACTGGAAAAAGTCAAGCCGTGACAGGACCCGTCCTTCCCCATAGGACCAATGTTCATCACGAGACAAACCAGATTAATTGGAAAGGACTTTTTTCCCGAACTTAATGTATATCTCCGCAGCTGATATTACGGCTGTAACAATGGATATCCAGAGGCCGATCTGGGAAAAAACATACAGTTTCCCCAGAATTCCCTCGCCCAGGATCAACAAGGCAACGGTGTAGGTTTCTGCATTCATTTTGATCTTACCGAAAATGGAAGCAGGGATATTGATCCCTTTTGAGGAAGCGATAGCCCTGAATCCGGACACTGCGATCTCCCGGCCGATGATGATGATCACTATCCAGGCCGGTACCACCCCCAATTCAACAAGACAGATGAATGCGGAAGCGATCAGAAGTTTATCTGCTGTAGGATCCAGCAACTCACCAAATACAGTGATCTGTCCTTTTTTCCGGGCCCAGATACCGTCCAGCATGTCTGTGATTGCTGCAGCCATAAAAATAGCGAAGCCGATAATAGCCTTATGGCTGTGACCGGAAAGGAGAACTACTATAAGGGCCGGGATCATCAGGATCCGCAGTCCAGTCAGAATATTGGGTCCGTTCATGATGACTTTTTATACTACAATCAGGAATCTTCTGCAACTCAAGAGGAGAATGCGTCTTAGCGGTTGCAAATTTGGCAGCTGATTTGTATAGTTGGTGCGTAAGTCTGAATTTGGAAAATTTGGGGACAAACGAGACGAACAAGATGAACGGGATAACGAAATGAACGATTTTTTCTTATGAGTGAAAAAGCACCCACTCCGATGATGGAGCAGTACCTGCGGATCAAAAAAAGCCATCCGGAAACACTTCTTTTTTTCCGGCTGGGGGATTTCTACGAGATGTTTTATGAGGATGCAAAAAAAGCGTCCGCAGTCCTTGAGATCGCCCTAACATCACGCCATAAGGTCCCCATGTGCGGGGTCCCCCATCATGCTGCGGATCGTTATCTAACCAAACTTCTCAAACATGGTTATAAAGTTGCAGTCTGTGAACAGGTTGAGGATCCGAAAAAAGCGAAAGGTGTAGTAAAACGGGAGGTCACAAAGATCCTGACTCCGGGAACGGCTATCGAGTTTGATCTTAGAGGAGAAAAGGAAAGCAGCTATATTGCCAGTGTTTTTATTGAGAAGGAAGACTGGGGGCTTTCCATGATCGATCTGGCATCGGGTGATATAAGGACTATGCAAAGCGATGCTTCTGATAAAAAGGTCCTATCCGATGAAATATTTCGACTGTCTCCAAAAGAAGTTATTTTTCCTGCAAGCCAGGAAGAATCGATTTATGGAAAAGGCCGGATCGATGACCGGATGACGGTGCATAAAAGCAAACAGGAAGATTGGATTTTTGACCTTGCTCAGACAAGGAATGAGCTGAATAACCATTTTAAGGTGAAATCACTGGCTGGGTTTGATCTGGAAGACAAAGATCTTGCCGTTCGTGCATCGGGAGCACTGTTGTATTATCTGAAAGGACTAAGGAACAATTCGCTATCCTTGATAAGGAGGATATCATTCCTTCATTCCCGGTATTATATAACACTGGATACTTCCAGCATTAAAAACCTCGAACTTGTCAGGAACCTCAGGGACGGCAGGCGGCAGGGATCATTCCTGGATACTATTGATCTTACCGTAACATCCATGGGAGGGAGGCTTATCCGGTACTGGCTTCTTCATCCAGTGATGGATACCGGAGAGATCCATATCCGCCTGGATGCGGTTTCGGAATTTCTTGAAAAGACCATTGAACGGCATGATTTGCGCGATTCTCTGAAAGAAATATTTGACCTGGAGAGATTGACGGGGAAAGTATCACTCTCTGTTGCTCATGCAAAAGATCTTGTGTCTCTGAAAAAATCTCTGATGCCTCTGCCCGGGATCAAAAGGGAGCTTAAAGCCTTTTCGTCAAAAAAATTAAAAGCTCTCCACAAAAGCTGGGACAATGCGGAGGACATCGTCGATCTGATCGAGCGGGCGATCAGGGAGGAGCCGTCTTTTCTCCTCACAGACGGCGGGATCATAGCGGAGAATTATAACAAGGAACTGGATGAGCTCCGGCAGATCAGCCGGTCAGGGAAATCCTTTATTGTTCAACTGGAAAGACGGGAGAAGGAAAGAACCGGGATCACTTCTCTTAAAGTCCGGTACAACAAGGTGTTTGGCTACTATATTGAAGTCACCAGGTCGAATCTATCCCTTGTGCCTGAGGACTATATCCGCAAACAAACCCTTGTCAATTCCGAACGATTCATCACACCGGAATTGAAAGATTATGAGGAAAAGGTCCTTAATGCCGAGCAGCGCATTGGGGAATTGGAATATAAACTGTTTCTTGAAGTCAGGGAACGCATATCAGCGAATACAGAGAGGCTTCAGACAATATCTGCGAATATTGCGGTAATGGATGTTCTTTCCGCTATGGCAGAGCTGGCGGCTCAGAGAAATTTTAACCGGCCGATCGTGGATGAAAAAGACCGCATCAAGATCGTTTCCGGCCGCCATCCAGTCATTGAATACTGGAATGATGAACCTTTCATTCCCAATGACACTTATCTGAATCAGAATGAGGACCAGATCCTGATCGTTACAGGGCCGAACATGGGTGGCAAATCCACCTACCTGAGGCAGGTTGCTCTAATCTGCATACTGGCGCAGATGGGAAGTTTTGTGCCGGCCAAAGAGGCGGAGATCGGTGTTGTAGACCGTATATTTACCCGGATCGGGGCCATGGATTTCCTGAGTGTCGGGCAGTCGACCTTTATGGTTGAAATGCTGGAAACCGCCAATATATTAAACAATGCAACGGAAAAAAGCCTGATCCTCTTGGATGAGATCGGAAGAGGAACGAGCACATTTGATGGATTGAGCCTGGCATGGGCTATTTCGGAATTTCTCCATGAAAACGAGTCTATCCGGGCTAAAACCCTATTTGCCACCCATTATCATGAATTGACCGAACTGTCCCTGACGCTCAACAGGATTAAAAATTATCATGTTTCCGTAAAGGAACAAAAAGAGGACATCATCTTTCTCAGGAAGATCATCCCGGGCCCTTCGGACCAGAGTTATGGGATTCATGTAGCAAAACTGGCAGGCATTCCTGATGAAGTCATCGATCGGGCAAAGGAGATACTTTTTAATCTGGAGAAAAAAGAGTTGGACGATTCCGGTGCACCGAGAATCGCCTATAGGACAGCGGATAAAAGGAACAGATCGCAGCTTTTTTTATTTGAGGAAGATAAGGAACTGGCGCTTCTTGACACGATCAGGGAAGAGTTGCTGAATATGGATATTTCCCAATTGACACCTATTGAAGCTCTCAACCGGCTGAGTAAGCTAAAGGACAAATTGGTCAGGTGATATTTTCTTCGTCTTCAGGAATATCCACATCAACAGGGTCTTTATTGTCGTAATCTGCTTCTTCTGTTTCTTTTAATGACTCTGCTGACTCTTCATTTGCATAGGGAGTTTCATCCTCCTCTCCCATCTTTTTTTCAATAGCAAGATTGAATTCTTCTTTGTCTTCGTAACGCCTTAAATAATTGGACTCTGTGTCGAGATAGCCAAGTTCGAGATAGTCATCTTCAATAATACAAAAAATGGACTGCCAGTGCCCAGTTTGAAGATCTCCTATGGTTTCAATGATAGTCGCCACTTCCTTGATGGCATCCAGTGTCAGCCAGCTTGTTATTTCTATCACTTCCATTTCATACTCCCAAAATAAAAAATATCAATTTTTACAAATTTGTCAAGTATAAAAATGAAAAATGTTGACCTCGAGAAGAAGAGAGAACTGTATATCTTGATTCCCACAGTTTTCTATATTATCCTTACTTATCATTATGAATTAAACTGGATTATTCACCAGAGAGAGGGATAACCATGAAATGGGACAAATTCACGTTAATGTCGCAGGACGCTTTTCAATTGGCCCGGTCAAAAGCCGAAGATCTGGGCCATCAGGAAGTCACTCCTGAGCATCTTCTCTGGGCTTTTCTGGAGCAGAAGGAAAACGTGGTCCAATCCGTTCTTTCAAAGATCGGTGTCAGACCTTCAGAGATCAAATCAGACCTGGAAACAAGTTTGGGGAAAATTCCAAAAGTACAGGGATCTGGTGAGGTCTATCTTTCCTCTAATCTGCAGCAGATAATGAAAAATGCTCAAAAAGAAGCGGATAAATTCAAGGATGAGTTTATCTCAACCGAACACCTGTTTCTTGCTCTTTTTAAAGACAGCAGCTCCAGGGCTTCAAAGATCCTGACGGATTCCGGTGTAACAGAGGATGCTTTTCTAAAAGCTTTGATGTTGATTCGCGGGAGCCAGAGGATAACAGACGCTGAGCCTGAAGGAAAATATCAGGTTCTAAAAAAATATACAAGGGATCTTACCGACATGGCCCGAAAAGGAAAAATGGATCCGGTCATCGGGAGGGAGGAGGAGATCCGGCGGTTGATCCAGGTGCTTTCCCGAAGGACTAAAAATAATCCCGTGCTCATCGGGGAAGCCGGGGTCGGAAAAACAGCCATCGTCGAAGGCTTGGCACAGAGAATCGCCAACGGGGATGTTCCTCAATCAATGAAAAACAAACAGCTGTTGGCTCTGGATATCGGCTCCCTGATCGCCGGGGCGAAATTCCGTGGAGAGTTTGAGGACCGGCTCAAAGCTTTGCTGAAGGAGGTCAAAGAATCCGAGGGCCAAGTCATTATGTTCATTGACGAACTGCATACCATCATTGGTGCGGGAGCGGCTGAGGGCGCTGTGGATGCTTCCAATATGTTCAAGCCTCCTCTTGCAAGGGGAGAACTGCGTTGTGTGGGAGCCACGACTCTGAATGAGTATAAAAAATACATTGAGAAAGATGCGGCCCTGGAACGGCGCTTCCAGCAGGTTTATGTCAGGGAGCCATCGGTGGAGGAGACCATCTCCATACTCCGGGGATTAAAGGAAAAATATGAGATCCATCACGGGGTGGATATCAAGGATTCTGCTCTGATCGCCGCGGCAACATTGTCAAACAGGTATATCACAGGCCGGCAGCTTCCTGATAAAGCTGTGGATCTGATGGATGAAGCGGCATCCCGAATCAGGATCCAGATCGACAGCATGCCAGAAGAGATCGATGAACTGGAGCGGAAGATCACCCGGCTTGAGATCGAGAAGCAGGCTCTGAAAAAAGAAAAGGATAAAAGTTCCAAGGAAAAACTGGAACATCTGAATAAAGAATTAGCGGAATTGAAGGAAAAAAACAACAGCCTGAAAGGAAGGTGGCTGAAGGAAAAGGAATTGATCGAGGCCATGAATACGATCAAGGAAGAGATCGACACATTGAAGATCGAAGAACAGAGCGCTGAACGCCGCGGCGACCTGGAAAAGGTGGCAGAGATCAGATACGGTAAACTGATCGAAGTCCAAAGCAACCTTGAAATCCTCTCAGGGCAGCTTGCGGAGATCCAGGAAAGAGACAAAATGCTCAAAGAAGAAGTGGATGAGGACGATATCGCCTATATTGTTTCCAAATGGACAGGGATCCCTGTTTCTAAGATGCTGGAAGGAGAGATTGAACGCCTGATCAGTATGGAGGCCGTACTGGGGGAGAGGGTGATCGGACAGAAACCGGCTCTCAAAGCCATTGCGGATACGATAAGAAGGGCAAGGGCTGGCATTCAGGATGAGTCCCGGCCTCTGGGCTCTTTTATCTTCCTGGGCCCCACGGGTGTGGGAAAGACCGAACTGGCGCGGGCGCTGGCGAAATTTCTTTTTGATGATGAAAGGGCGATGGTCCGGATGGATATGTCTGAATACATGGAAAAACATACGGTTTCCCGGTTGATCGGCGCGCCTCCGGGATACGTCGGATATGAGGAAGGCGGTCAGTTGACCGAAGCGGTTAAACGCCGCCCATATTCCATTGTTCTTTTGGATGAGATCGAAAAGGCACATCCCGATGTTTTTAATGTGCTACTCCAGATCCTGGATGATGGACGTTTGACAGATGGCAAGGGACGGACAATCTATTTTAAAAATACCATCATCATAATGACCTCCAACCTGGGAAGCAAGATTATCAAGGAATTGAGTCAGGATCACAAACAGATGGAAGCAGAGGTCAAAAAGATCCTGGAAAATCATTTCCGGCCTGAGTTTTTAAACAGAGTGGACGAGATCATCGTCTTCAGGTCGC
>CBDVEQ010000152.1:0-6346 GCA_965373045.1 uncultured bacterium
CCCCTTTCCATACATCTTTGTCCAGACTACCGGCATGACAGCGCCGTCTATCCACGGGGAATGTTTGTCTGAAAACGTGGTAGTAGCCAGGACCTTGTTGATGGGATCGACATGCATGTAGTACTGTTCGGATTCCATCTCGAAATCTGACAGGCCTTTTGTAATGGGATGTTTTTGATCGACTATATTCACCTCATACGGAATGATACCTCCGGGATGGGCGACCCACTGGCCCCCTACCATAAATTGATATTCCGTGTTATTTCTGAAAGAATCAGCCAGGCCTCCGTGCCATCCTGCCAGAGCCACTCCCCTTCTGACTGCTTCCAGAAGTGCTTTCTCCTGATCCCTGCTGATTTTTGACATGGTGAAAGCCTGGACGATCAGGTCCAAAGACTGCATTAATTCTTTATCAAGATAAGAATCCAGTGAATGGGAGATCACAACATCAAATCCCTGTTCCTCGAGCCAGGGAGCAAAAATATCCACACACTGTTTTGGCTCATGTCCTTCCCATCCTCCCCATACGAACAAAGCCTTCTTGGCCGTATTCTTCATAGGCCCAGAAAAGCTCATGCTGACAAAAAGTGCTATCCCTATCAAAATCACTAATATTCTTTTCATTTTAATCTCATTCAGATAAGCTGCGGATCCAGACGTTTCTATATCTCACCGGATCCCCATGGTCCTGCAAAGAAATAGGCATTCTGTCCGGATGAGCTGTGTATTGAGCCCTCTTTTTATTGACAGTGCGTCCTGACAGCTCCACATTGTCATGGACAAGCGCTCCATTGTGAAAAACCGTTATTCTTGCAGCCCGTAACACTTTTCCATTTTCATCAAAATGCGGCCGCCGAAAGATGATATCATAGGTCTGCCATTCACCAGGGGGCCTGCAGGCATTAACCAGAGGCGGATATTGACCATAAATGGCTGCGGCCATCCCGTCTGCATAGGAAACATTCTCATAAGAATCAAGGACCTGTACTTCATAGGCGTTCATTAAAAACACTCCGCTGTTTCCTCTCCCCTGGCTTTCTCCTTTAACAATAACCGGCGCTGCCCACTCAACGTGAAGCTGACAGTCTCCAAATGTCTTTTTTGTCAAGATCGAACCTGCTTTCTTGACCACCTCCATGTATCCGTCCTTTACGCTCCAACGGGCAGGCTGTCCCTTATTATCCTGCCATTGCGACAAATCCTTTCCATCAAAAAGGACAACAGCGTCTGAAGGAGGGGGAATAGGCGAACCTGCCGGGCCCGGGTCAACAACAGAAGGCAGCGGCCGGTCCATGTCATGAACTTTCCATTTTGTTTGACTTAATTTTTGATTATCCATAGATGCCTCTTCCTTAAAACAGGTCATTGCAACCAGACTTATGGAAATTACCACAAGTAAAAGGGTCTTTTTCATATTCATAGCCATATTGTTAAAGTGACCAACCCAATCGATATTCTTTGTGAACAAATTCATTGGCTTCAGGCAGGTTGGTGAATTCCATTTTTTCTCCATCCCATTCCAGAACAGTTTTATACTCCTTCGCCAGGACAGCGATGTTAGCCAGCAGCATTGTTTCAGTAAGAAGGCCTGAATAAGAAAAATCAGTTGTCGATTTTTTCCCTGCCTTGATGGCTTCGACCCATTCTTCGTGGATCCCTGGAGATCTGGGAATTGTCTTTTCAGGACGTTCGTATTCCTTCATTTTGGATTCAGGTATGATCCGGGGATTATTGCCGTAAGTGCTGCACATTATCTTTCCTTTATCTCCGACAAAAAGAACTCCACCTCCTGAATCTCCCATCATGCGTCCCGGTTCGAGATCTTCAGGCCTGGGCGGCATCAGCCCTCCGTCCCACCAGGTTAATTTTAGAGGAGGCATCGACCCCCGGGCAGGAAAATCATAGGTGATAACTTCAGCTTTAGGACAGGAATCCTTGGTGAATTTTGTGGAGCTGGCCTGAACTGTAGTAGGATATTTTAGTTTAAGCGCCCAGAACGGAAAGTCAAATAAATGGGCGCCCATATCTCCAAGAGCGCCTGTGCCAAAATCCCAAAATCCACGCCAGGCAAATGGATGATAGGCCGGGTGATAGTGGCGGAATGTAGCCGGTCCGAGCCATAGATTCCAATCCAGAGAAGAAGGAACGGATGGGATCTCTTTCGGAGCATCTATTCCCTGGGGCCAGATCGGACGGTTTGTCCAGGCATGAACTTCCCGCACATCGCCGATCGCGCCGTCCCAGATCCATTCATTCATCAAACGAGCCCCTTCCTTAGCGTGACCCTGATTTCCCATTTGAGATACCAAATTCATCTCTTTTGCAGTTTTGGCCAGCAGCCTGGCTTCCTTGACGGTATGTGTAAGTGGCTTCTGTACAAATACATGTTTTCCCATCTTCATAGCCATCATAGCCACAACTGCATGAGTATGGTCAGGAGTGCTGACAGTAACAGCATCGATCTCCTTATGTTTTTCCAGCATGATCCGGAAGTCCCGAAACTTTCCAGCCTTTAAATACATCTCTTTCTGTTCCGGTGTATTTCTTTCAGAATTTATGAAGCCTGCTGTTTGTGTATCATCTACATCGCATAGAGCAACTATATTTTCCGTGCTTACACTCCGGATATCAGACGAACCCTTGCCTCCTACCCCCACACACGCAATATTTAATTTATCACTTGGGGGTGTATGCCCCTGCCCTCCAAGGACATGACGGGGAACAACCATAAATGCAGCTGCCGCAGTGGCGCTGCCTCCAAGAAACTCGCGTCTCGTTATTGTGTTGATTGATTTTTTTGGAATACTTTTTTTTGCCTTCATGCTTGTTGTCCTTTTTTATTAATCATTGGATATTTTATTTCCCTTTAATATATACTCACCAGCAAATTCTAGTCAACCTACAATTAGTTTATGCAAAGGGTTCGAGGATTCAAGGATTCAAGGGTTCAATTGCTTTTAGCTTTCTCAGATACACAAAATTGATTATAATAACCCATACTATATTGGAAGGAGCAAAAAATGAATCTTGAACAATTTTATAAAAAGGCCGTTAAGGTCGGGATTCAAAACGACCTCAGGGACAAGAGTGAGATCAAAAAAGTACTCCAGGAAAAAAAGAAGAAATTTGATAAACTCGAAAAAAAGGACCAGGAATATTTTGACAAAGACAAACTGTTTAATCCTTACTCTGATACACGAATATTATTCGGCGACCTGAATACAAATATTAAAAATGTCATTGTCGGAATCGACATGGAGACCGGAGAAATCCTTTTGACTTATCTGCTTAACAGGGATAAGAGTGCAGAGATAGACCTGATCGTGGCCCATCACCCCGAGGGCACTGCTCTGGCGCAGCTCTACGATGTCATGAAACTGCAGGCTGATCTCCTGGCCCAATCAGGCATCGGGATCAGCATTGCTGAACAATTGATGGATAAACGGATCAGCGAGATCGAGCGCAGGCTTCTTCCAGTCAACCATAACCGTGCTGTGGACGCAGCCAGGATACTGGGTATTCCCTTTATCTGTATCCATACGCCTGCAGACAATTGTGTCACCCATTTTCTGACTAAAACATTTGAGAAAGAAAAACCTTACAAGCTGAAAGACATTATGGACATCCTGAAAGGTATCCCGGAATATAAGACACAAAGCCTGCTCCAGGTCGCGCCAAAAATAGTGAGCGGTTCAGAAGACAACCGCTGCGGCAAGATCTTTATTGATATGACAGGCGGCACATCAGGGTCCAAAGAGATCTTTGATAAATTCGCCAACTCAGGAGTAAGCACACTCGTCGGGATGCACATCGGTGAGGATTATCTTGAAAAAGCAAAAAAAGCCAATCTGAATGTCATAATCGCCGGACACATCTCCAGTGATACTCTGGGACTTAATCTCCTTTTCGATGAGATCGAGAAAGAACAAAGATTGGAATTTATCGGAGCTTCCGGATTCGAACGACACCGGAGAAAAAAATGAAAAATCCAATTTTGGTTTTCTGATGTATGCCATAGGAGTGGACTCAGGAACACAGAGCGCCAAAGTCCTGATCGTCGATTTTTCAGGCGAAGTCCTGGGAAGAGGAAATGCCAATCATGATCTTATACCCGGACTCAAGCCCGGCGAAAGCGAGCAGGACCCATCCGAATGGGTTAAGGCCCTGAAAAAGGCGCTGGCAAATGCTTTAAAAGAGGCGAAAATCAATCCCCGGGATATCGTATCACTGGGGATTTCCGGCCAGCAGCATGGATTTGTCCCCCTTGAAAAAGAAGGTCTTCCTATCCGTCCCGCCAAGCTCTGGAACGACACATCCACTTCCAAAGAAACAGAAGAGCTCATTGAACAGATGGGCGGGCAGACCGTTTATATTGAAAAACTCGGGATCGGACTTGCTGTAGGATTCACCGCCTCCAAGATCCTATGGCTGAAAAAACACGAGCCGGATAATTTTAAAAAACTGGATTCAATCCTGCTTCCCCATAATTATCTTAATTTTGTCCTCACCGGAAAACGCCATATGGAATACGGAGATGCTTCCGGCACAGGACTGATGGATATACGAAATCTAAAATGGCATCTCCAAGCAATGTCAGTCATAGATGAAAATCTCGAATCCCTTCTCCCACCTATAACCCCTCCATCAGAACCTGTTGGCTTTATCCAAAACGACTTCTGCAAAGATTTCGGCCTGGGAAAAGTCCTGGTTTCCTCAGGCGGTGGGGACAATATGATGTCTGCTATCGGGACAGGCAACACAAGACCCGGGATCTGCACCCTGAGCCTTGGAACATCGGGTACGATCTTTTCCTATTTTGACCAGCCGTTTGTCGATCCTGCCGGCGAGATCGCGGCCTTTTGTGACAGCACAGGCGGATGGCTGCCTCTCCTCTGCACCATGAATGTCACTAACACAACAGAACATCTCAAATCCCTTCTGAATATTACCAATAACGAACTCGAAACCCTGGCAGCACAAGCCCCCTCAGGATCGGATGATCTTCTTTTTCTTCCATTTCTGGACGGAGAGCGGGTTCCTGTTCTGCCTGATGCTCGAGGAGTTCTTTTTGGAATGAACAGGAGCAATATATCAAAGTCACACCTGGCAAGAGCCTTCATGGAAGGCACAATATTAAACCTGGGATACGGATTGAACCGTATGAGATCATTGGGATTGGTTCCCACCCAGATCAGGGCGACCGGAGGCGGAGCAAACAGCCTGACCTGGCTTCATATTGTTGCTGATATCTTTCAGACCCCGGTCCTGACCCTGGAGGAACAGGAATCAGCTGCTTTAGGCGCTGCGATCCAATCCATCTGGTGTTACTCACTTCAAAAAGGAGAGGATATTCCTATCCAAGAGCTTACTGATAATCTTGTTAAAACAAAATCCTCTGTTATTCAGCCGGATCCCATGAATTTTCCTGTATATGAAAAACAGCAGGAACGATTCAACTCTCTGTGGCAAACCCTGAAAAAAGAATTTTAGTGCCGGTGCAGGTCCTTCTGCAGTATCTTCCTAATCTCTCGTAATCTATCGTTTTCAGCCATTTCCGCTAATCTCTGATTTATCTGCTCATCGTTCTCCGCCTGAAGAAGCTTGATAATGTATTCGATTATACTTTCCGGAAAAATGTTTTCCCTCTGAAACAGATCCCGCCTCTTTTCCAATATCCGGCTCGACTCGACACAGCTTGTTGGCAGGGACTGGAAATATTCTATTTCCTTTCGGTCTCTAACAATTTCTTCTGATGCATAAAGCTGCTCAGCCAGCTTAAGTGATCTATCATCCAAAAATGCCCACTCCGCAGCCATGGTCATGCCTGCAAGCAAAAGATGGACAAGGCCGCTTCCATCCGGGCTTCTCAATTCGACTGTCTGGCGTCCCTCAGCATCATCAAAACTACCCTCTTCCTCCGGATTGACGATCTGAGCCAGATCCCCGATCTCCGACCAGCCGAGTGGAACTCGGATCAGGGCAGAACGGTTGAGATCGCTCCAGAAAATCTTTGTGGGCGCTTCTTGATCCGGCACAAGACGAAAATAAGAACTGGCCACTGTATTTCCGAAAGCTGTCAGTGATGGGGCATACTCACAAAGTCCTCCGATCAATCGCAAAGCCTGTTCGGACAGCTCCCCATCTTCTCCTCTCATGATATTCTTTTCATTTTTATACAACGCCATATGGAAATGGAATCCATTGCCGGATGCTTCCTGATCCAGTTTCGGCGTAAATGTAGCGATACAGCCATGTTTATAAGCGACATTTCTGATAATCCATCTCCCGATAACAAGAGCTTCCGCCATCTGCCGAGCGGGACGCGGCGAAAATTCGATCTCCAACT
>CBDVEQ010000153.1:0-6238 GCA_965373045.1 uncultured bacterium
TTATGCCAGTAAATGTCCGAGTAAACATTTCCCTGGATTACTGAGGCCTTAAAGGATTCCTCATTTTCCTCTGTATCTTTTATGCTCAAGAAACCGGCCATATGCAGAAGTAAAACAAGCGCCAGTACGCTGAAAAACGGAGAGCGCCGCTTCAGGCGCAGAGAGCAAAGGAAAAGACTTTGGAATGATATGAGAATAAAGGAGATCCCATAGACTCCGGTGATGGTTGCTGTTTGAAGGAAATAAATATTAGGCTGTTGACTGTAGCCGATCACCCCCCATGGAAAACCTGTAAACAGATGAGTGATCAAGTATTCGAAAGAGATCCATAGAAAAGGGAGCAGATAAAAGATCCCAAATGGGAATCGATCTTTGATATATGATGAAACAAAAGCAAAGAATCCCCAGAAGAGAGAGAGGAAAAGAATAAAGATCAGGAAGATAAAAAAGCTGATAATTGGGGAAAGGTTTCCATAATGGTATGGAACTGCCGGGATCCAGTAAAGAAGCACAGCGTAGAAGACCAGACCGGATAAAAGGCCGAGCAGGAAACTCTGCCGAGGTTTTTTACGTAGGATAATATTGAGAAGAGGGATGAGTGAGATCCAGGCAAAAAATATTAGTTGGAACTTGGGAAAAGCAAGGGCTGTCAAAATCCCGCTGAGAGCCGCTGCGCCAATATCTTTGATGTGGATCTTGCTCATTTAACCTGCTTTATTCATAAAAATTTGCGATACGTTTAACCATCAATACAAACATATAAAGATTCTTTTTTATGTATCGCAACTTTTTACCTTACAGGCGAGCCGATCTCACCGCAGTGGCTTCGTCGTGTTCCGTTCGCAGTATATGAATACAGCTTCACGAACCACTCCTCGCAGCTACGGCAATCTCGACCCGTGAATAAAGCATCCTTTGAATTATTCATAAAAATTTGCGATACGTCAAAAAAAGGGTTCCAGGAATCAAGGGGTCAAGGATTCAAGCGCTTTGAATTAAACTCTTATCTTTTTTTACTTTCACTCGAATCCTAGAACCCTTGAATCCTCGAATCCTTGGATTCTCCTTGAGTTATTTATAAGTCGAGGTTGATGCAGCTATTTGACATATATGACAAAGTAATCCGTATTCTTTTTTCCTGTGATCTTGAGAAGTTCCTGCTTGACATTCGTTGCCTCCTCCCTGGTTTTATAGCCCCCGATCCTCACTCGGAAGATGGCTTTTCGATCTGTGGAAAAAGGATCGATGATAACAGTCGGATACCCCCTGTTTTTGAACTGTTCTGCGAGCCTCATAGCGCCGTCTTTTTTGGAGTATGCGCCGATCTGGACGTAATAAAGGTTTTTCTCTGCTTTTACCGCTGGAGTCTTGGTTCTTGTTTCAGTGGGCTTCTTTGAAGGTTTGGGTTTTTCAGAGGGAGGCTTCTGGGCTTCTTTTATTTGCACTTCAGCCTGAGGAAGCAGTATTCCGGCCTGTTCGGTGATGTGTTCTGTGGGCATCAGGATTTCTTTGGATACTTCGGCCTGTTTTTTGCCCACAGATATCCCGAGCAGGAAAATGATCACACCCAGGGCGATAATACTCAGAAATATCAGAACAAGATGTGTGCTTGAAAGTTGAAGTTCTCTATAATCTCTGTCATTCATTTTATTTTTTATCTTCTGTAATCTGTTTGAAGGCGTTCAGTATTTCCAAGGGAAGGGGAAACACGATGGTCGAATTTTTTTCTGCTGCGATATCCGTTAATGTTCCGAGAAAACGCAGTTGGAGAGCCTGCGGATTGGTAGATATGACATCAGCAGCTTTTAATAGGTTCTCGGAAGCCTCATATTCTCCCTTGGCATGGATAACCTTGGCACGCCGCTCCCGCTCAGCTTCAGCCTGCTTTGCGATCGCCCGGACCATGTTGTCCGGAAGGTCAACGTGCTTCATCTCTACAAGCTGCACTTTGATCCCCCATGGGTCTGTGTGCTTGTCTATGATTTCCTGAAGCTGCATATTTAATTTTTCCCGCGAGGAGAGAAGTTCATCCAATTCGACTTCGCCCAGCACACTGCGCAGTGTGGTCTGTGCCAACTGGGATGTAGCAAATAGATAATCCTGGACCTCAAGAACCGCTCTCTGTGGTTCCATCACCCGGAAGTAGACTACGGCATTAACTTTGACAGACACATTATCTTTGGTGATAACATCCTGAGGTGGAATATCCATGACAACAATGCGGAGGCTTACGCGCACCATCCTATCAATGGGGGGAAATACGAAAATAAGTCCCGGCCCCTTGGCCTTGTGCAGGACCCGTCCAAGCCGGAATATTACGCCGCGTTCATACTCTCGCAGGATCTTTATGGAGTTTAAAAGATACAAAACAAAAAAACCGATGATAATGGCTGGAAATGTCATCATAATGTCCTCCTAAAAAATTTATTTTATCAGAACAGGATTTATATTTCAGGCTTTTTTTACTTTGATGCGCAGATTGTTAAGGACTTCAATGATCTCGACTTTATCACCTTTCCGGATTTTATCAACCGATTCTGCATTCCATATTTCGCCGTGGACAAAAACCTTGCCTTCCGGAGATAATGATGTTTTTGCAAAACCGGTCTCGCCGATCAGGCCTTGCTTTCCGGTGGATACTTTTCCGGAATGGACGCGGATGGCAAGTGTGACCAGAAAGAAAAATATTGCACACAATCCCAGAGCGACCGGAATGATGAAGTTCAAGCTCGGCCTCAGTTCCGGGATAGGTGAATCGATAAGCATGATAGAGCCGATTACCATAGCGATAACTCCTCCTGCGGATAATATGCCGTAGCTCTGTATTTTAATCTCCAGGATAAACAATCCGATGGAGAGCAGGATGAGGATCAGGCCGACATAATTAATGGGCAATATCTGGAAGGAAAAAATAGCCAGCAGTAGAGATATTCCGCCTAGAACCCCCGGAAGGATGGCTCCGGGATTGGAAAACTCAAAATAGAGTCCAAGCAAACCAAGCATGAGCAGGATGTAAGCCAGATTCGGATTGGAGATTGTCAGCAAGAACTTTTGTCGTGCCGTCATTTCCACATCGATCAATGTTTTATCTTTGAGAACAAAAGTATATTTATCTCCATTGAATCGATGTATTGTTTTTCCTTCAAGGAAAGATAAAAGATCTTGTTCGGATCCCACAACAGCGTCTATAAGATTTCCTTCCAGGGCTTCATTTTCAGTATAGGACAGACTTTTTCTGACGGCATCCTCGGCCATCCGGATGTTTCTTCCTCTTTTTTCCGCAATGCTTTTTATATAAGAGGCGGCATCATTGGTGACCTTTTCCGACATGGTTTCATCCATCTGCTGGCCGGTTACAGATACACCGACAGGATGAGCTGCGCCTGTGTTGGTTCCCGGAGCCATAACAAAAATATCACAGGCGATACAGATGAAAAACCCTGCTGATGCGGAACGGGAACCGCTGGGGCTGACATAGGCGGCGATGGGAGTTTTTGATGAAAGGATTTTTTCAATGATCTCTCTCATTGAGGTGTCCAGCCCCCCGGGTGTATTGAGCGTCATGATTATGAGTTCGAAATTCTCTTTTTCCGCTCTGTCGATGGCTTTACGGATATATTCTGACGTCACGGGATGGATGGGAGCATTAACAGTGATCTTCAGGACAGAAGAGAACCCAAAAAGAGGTAAATACAATAATAATGATAAAAAGATAAGTTGCTTTTTCACTTTTTTTTTATTATAAAAAGTCCTTCCAGATAAGTCAACAGCAATAAGAATTCTATCAGATCTTAAAAAAGAAAATTGTCTTGACATTTTATTATCAATAATTTAATTATAATTTGTTCACATAGCATAGTTTTGATCAGAGGAGTCATTTATGATCAAGAACGATATTGCCCTGGAAATTGAGGACAGATCAGAATTCAGCAGGGCGAGATCTTTAAAGATTGTCAAAGAAATTCTTGATTCTTTAAAGGAAGCCCTGGCCAAAAACGAAAAAATAGAGATTCGCGGATTTGCAAGTTTCAAAGTGGTGTCTAAGAAGACTGGTTTTGGAAGAGATATCCGGCGCAAGAAACAAATCAAGATCAAAGAAGGAAAAAGAATAAAATTTCGTTCAGGTCAGGAACTGAAAAATATATAACTCCTCGATTATTATCCACTCGTTAAAATCTCTCAGATTTTGAGGCTTTCATCCATCTTTAGATATCTGTAAACCTGTTCTGCCTGTTCTATAGTGGAGGAGAAAGAGGTGGAAGTGTCGATCGTGTAATCCGCATGTTTGATCTTTTCCTCTTGCGGCATCTGACTCTCGATTCTTCTTTTGGCTGCCTTCATGTTGATCCCTTCTCTTTCCATCAGGCGTTGGATCTGGATAACTGGTTTGCAGAAAACAACAACGGTCTTATCAAAAAAATCCGTATAACCAGTCTCGATTGTTAGAGCCGCTTCAGAGACAAAAATGGAATATTTTTTTCCCTGAATCAACTGATTGATAATTTTTTCTTTTTCTTTAAGGACAAGGGGATGGAGGAGATGGTTGAGATAAAGACGTTCTTTTATGTCGGAAAAAACGATCTGTCCCAGTATTTTACGATTTATGGTTTCATCCGGGTTTAAAATGCTGGATCCAAAATGTCTGATAATCTCTTTCCATGCCGGTTTTCCCGGCGACATGAGCAGGTGAGCGGTCTTGTCAGAGTTGTGAAGATAACATCCAAGATCTTTCCACACATCGGCTACAATTGATTTCCCTGTTGCGATTCCTCCAGTCAGTGCAACAATCAGCATTTTTTTATTTGAATTAGGGCGTTTGTGAATAATTTTTACAGAACTTTTAGTAATCCGGATATTTATTTATGTTTTTCTGCCTCAAATTGAAATTCTTCATAAAATCGGAGAGCCACTCCTTGTTTTTTGCCGTCTTTTTCTGGTTCCTCAAGGCGTATTGAAATTCCCTCCAGGCAAAGCTTCAGTTTCTTCCCTTCGGATAATTTATCCGGAACTTCAACGATCAGCTTTATTTTTGAGTTGACTATGATGCCCGCATCAAGACAAAAATAAGCTCCAGTCGAGCTGATATTCTCAAGGATTGTATTTTCTTTAAATGATTTTCCGTTTGGGAGTTTGCCTTCAATGATTGCAGGCAATGGCAGATCCAGCCGCCACTCTCTGCGGCGGTCAATAGTGACCTCATTCGAATGAGATTTTTTCTGGCCTTTTTTTATATGTGTTTTCTTTTTTGAAGTATCTAGCTTTGTCATTTTGACCTCATGAATTTGGTTGTCAATCTAAAATAGAGCAGAATTAATCGCATACAGGGCTAGCTGCAATCTGCTGTGTGTATCCAATTTAGCATATATACTTTTAATATGTGATCTGACCGTGTTTTTACTGATGAACATTGCTTCTGCAATCTCGTCGTTGCTTTTTCCTTGACCGATAAGCCTCAGAACCCGGAATTCTGTGGGTGTCAACTGGCCCAGTGTTTTTTCTTTCAAGTCCTTCCCGACAACAGATACGATCCTGTCCATTATGCTGCTCATCTTGTCCCGCGGAAGCCATATCTCTCCATTATAAACAACCTTAATGGCTTCTCCCAATTGATCGGCTGATTCATTGAGATCAAAATATCCTCGGACACCTGTGTTGATGAGCCCGACGATCTCTTCCTGTGAAGGAATACTGCCGAGAAGGATCATCTGGGATTTATCATGTTCTCTTGTGATTTCCCGAATGGCTTTACATATCTCTCTGAGATTAGGGAGTGTTTCAGTATTTGTGAAAAGTACAACATGTGGTTTAAGGTTTTTTATGGAGTCCAGAAAAGATTCGATCGTGCTTTTTTCCACATTGATGATATCGATCTCCGTGTAAGACTCAATAGCCTTGAATATTCCGGAAAGGATAAAATCAGATGTGCAATAAAGTAAAACTTTAACTTTCTTTTTACTCGATGTTGGAGTTTTTTTGTTCTTCATAGTTGATACTTTTTTTGATTTCCCATGATTGTCCGAAGCTGTTTTCATATTAGCCTTTAAAATATGTTATAGAATCAAAAAATTTATGTCAAGTTCCTGGATTATTCACGGGTTGAGGAGAGGCCAAGGATTCAAGGATTCTAGGGTTCGAGTGTTTTTGTTATGTCCCGTTGAAGTAAGTGCCTGGACTATTTACGATTCGAGGTTGATGCATCTGCAAGAGGCTGTTCGTGAAGCCGTATTTATATACTGCG
>CBDVEQ010000154.1:0-6206 GCA_965373045.1 uncultured bacterium
TTCTTTGTTTGTTTTTCCCTTCAGGATGAGATTTATTATCTCCAGTTCTCTAGAAGTGATTTTGTATTTTGAGAGAGATGTTGTCAAAAGTTGTGTATGAGTAAAATCTGAGTGCATCCTATTCCGTGAGATAAGTATTTATTCATTCCCTTCTGCATAACAAGAAGCATTCTCATCCTCCAAGTTTGCTTTTATTGAGAGTAATGAAATATAGTACTTAGGTACCTGCAAAAAAAGTACTCTTATCCTATTTATTTTAGATTAAATATAAATATAATGCAAATGAGTCAAATTTTTATATCGGAATGGTTCGGCATTTTAAAGGAAAAAAGGAGGAGAATTTGAAAGCAACGGAAAAACTTTGGAGGAAGTCTGTGTTGTTGATTTGGCTATTAACCATTATTTTTGGCTATGTTATTTTTATACTTTCGGGCGATGCGCTTCAAGCCAGCAGACCTCAAAATGTTACCACAAAGCTTTTCAAGAACAATCACGAGTTATTCGTTACACTCAAGGCGCGGGGAGAAAAAGAAGCCCTGATTGTCATTGCCTCGAAACCAGAGATGAACAATCTCGTTACAGAGGCAGTTGTCCGACTTGGTGGTACTGTACGGTATCGTGAGGATGCGGTTGATTACCTCAGTGCAAAGATACCATTAGATCAAATTTCAGTGTTTGCTCAGCTTAAAGAAATAGAGAGGATTGATATCGATTTTGATTACTATCTCATCGATCCGACGAGGAAGTATCCTCCACCCCAAGAAGAACCACCGTCTGATCCTCCGGATCCTGATACCCCTTTGAGCCAACCTGCCCTGCCCACAAAGGATATCGATGCTGAAGAATTCCTCAAAGAGAATCCCACATTCGACGGCCGTGGCGTAGGCTTTGCCCTAATTGATGGAAATATTGATGTTCTGCTTCCCGAGTTTCAAAAAGCAACATCCTTGGATGGGAAAGAGATTCCAAAGGTTGCCGATTTATTGGCTGCCAGCGATCCGTTGGATGATATCGATCCGATGTGGGTGAATATGGAAAAAAAGGTAACCATCATAGACAAAAAGTTTACCTTTCAAGATTTCGAATTCACAGCTCTTGAAGATGGGGAATACCGATTCGGCCTTTTCGATGAGCGCGCACTCGAAAAACCAGCTTACATTCACAAAGATGTAAACTTCGATGAAAATCCTGAAGGAAGCAGTGGCTTGTTTGGTATTCTTTTGGAGGATGGTACAAACAAGGTTTGGGTTGATACCAACCAAGATAAAAGCTTTGCCGACGAGAATTCCTTAACCGAATACGCAAAAAAGCACGACATCGGAATCTTTGGCAAAGACAAGCCGGAGACACCTCGCCGAGAGTTAGTCGGATTTGCCGTTCAACTCGATAAAAAAAACAAATATATTCGTCTCAACCTGGGAATTTGGCAGCACGGCACAATGGTTGCCGGTGCAGCAGTGGGGAGCGGTTTTTACGGAGGAAAATATGATGGGATTGCTCCCGGGGCTCAGATTATATCGATTTTTCCAAGCATGACCATGCACGGTCTTATTGAAGGAGCGATCCTGGCTGCACAACATGAAAAGGTGGATGTGATTTGTTTGGAGCCAGGTATTCATATCCCGGCAATGTATACTCTCAATGATGGATGCCTAGTGGCTAGCCTGATTTTTGATCGCTTGGTAGACAAATACCAAAAACTCATTTTTTGCCCAGCCAATAACTATGCAGGAGTCACGACTATTTTGGACTACATCGTTGGGAAAAACGTGATTGGCGTGGGCGGATATCAAAGCCAGGATAGTTACCGCGTTAATTATGGCGCAGAGGTCTCAAAAAAAGACAACCTTCATTTTGTGAGTTCCTTTGGACCGGGAGGAAACGGAGCACTCGTTCCAGATATCCTCAGTTCTTCAGGGATTATCAGCACAGACTGTGGCTACAAGCCTCCTGCAAGAATTAAAGGAGTCTTTGAGCTTCCTCCAGGATATTCGATTGCAGGCGGGACTTCAACGGCCGGCCCATCTGCAACGGCTGCCTGCGCCCTTCTCATCAGTGCTGCAAAACAAAAGGGCGTGCGATGGGAGGCAGATCGGCTGCGAAATGCGATCTTGTCCACTGCTCGATATTTACCAGAGATTGAAACACATAAACAGGGAAATGGTTTGATTCAAGTCAATGCTGCTTGGAAGCTGCTTAAATCAATGGGAGAAAATTACAAGCTTCAAAGAATAGAAAGCATGGCACCAGTCAAAACAGCTATATCCTCTTTTTTAGCTCCTCCGGATGAAGGAGTCGGCATCTTCGAACGTGAAGGATGGACACTAGGACAGAAAGAAGTCCGGACAATCGTCTTTAAGCGAACCACAGGAGAAAGTACTCCTATCACCGATAGAATTGGATGGGTGGGAAACGATGGGACGTTCAGCAGTCCAAAATCGGTAACTCTTCCCCTGAATCAACCGGTTAAGCTTCCGGTACATATTGCTGCTGAGTCAACAGGAGTGCACAGCGCGATCATGAATCTGCATTATCCAAAAAATCCAAGAATAGCCTATCAAATGTTGAATACAATAATCGTCGCAGAGCAATTTTCAAATTCAAGTGCTTATACAGTAATTAACCAAGAAGTAGTGGAATGCCCCGGCACCAAGAGTTTTTTCCTTCATAGCCCTCCTGATATACAAGCACTCCAGTTAGCGCTTGAATTCCCTCAGAGTTCGATCATGAGAGTGTCCACTCATCCTTCTACCGGTTACCAAACCCGCTTATCTTTTGAAATGGCAGAAAAAGGGAGTTGGAAAAAAAACATCATGAATCCGGCACCTGGGGTATGGGAAATCCTAATCTGGAATAATCAATTCGCTTTTATGCCGGACGAAACTAATCCAAAACCTTTAATCCCGACTTCTGTTAAATTCAAGGCAAAACTGATCTCTGTTGAAGCGGTTTCTTCGGTTCCAGAAATACAGAATTTTAAGAAAGGTGGTAGCTTCCCCATCGCTGTGGATATCAGAAATCAGTTGGCCCCCTCACTTTTGAAAACAGGAAACTGCTCGTTAGCTAGCGTTTTCTTAGATAAGACAGTTATCGAGGAAGGAAATCAAAAGATCTATGAAATAGATGTTCCGAAAGGAGTTGATCTATTGAAGGTTCAAATTGGGCAGAGCTCTTCTCCGAAAGCCGATCTCGATCTTTATGCGTTTGAAATGGTTGAGGGAACTTCCGTACTTAGGAAAAAGAGTAATGATTTATCATCCGACGAGATGATCACCATCGAGAATCCAAACTCAGGTCGTTGGCAAATTATCGTTGATGCTTTCAACGGTTTTAGCGGCAAAACGGAATTCACTTATAAAGATTATTTTACACATAGCTTGTTTGGAGAGATCAAAACCGATGATGTGTCTTTGCTGCGAGCACATGGTGAATCATGGCAGTCAAATTTAAATATCAATGTTTCTGCAATACCGCTCGGCAGACGATCAATACATGGCCTTGTGCCGATCATCTGGAGCCCCGAAAAACAAAAAGAAGAAAAAGTCGGTAGAGAAAAAGATGAATTAGTTGTTGGTTTTTTAGAAATATTGTTCAAGGAACAGACAGATAGATGAAGATGAAAGACTAATCTTCGTATCTAGAGTCTGATTTTTATTCATCCTTTTGATAAAAGGAGTGACTATGGAACTCAAAAAAACATTCTTTGCGATCGGCTTTATTATCTTTCTTCTAGATCTTGTTTCAATGCCGTGTGGGGCTGCACCAAACGAAGATCTAAATAAGCCATCCCTCAATTCTCAGGAGATAATAGATCAGTTTCTGGGTACACTCATGAATACAGAATCATTATCGCGGCCCTACTATGAGCATTACGACATTTCCCCAGATGGGAAATGGGTGACATTTACTATTCAACGGCCATTTACAGAGGAAGACATATATCCCAAGGGAGACCTGAGAAGACTGCCTGGAGGAATCCCTGTTACGTTTATACGACAGGACATCTATGTGGCCAGCACAAAATCCGGAAAGTCTAAGCGAATCACCAGTGGCTTTGAAGGGAAATATAGTTATTGGCACCCTGTATGGGCTCCGAACAGTCGGGATTTAGCATTCTACGGCGACTGTGATGGGAAAATTCGTCTTTTTATTTGCCATGAGGCATCCGACGGAAATCCAAAAATCGAACTTCATGAAGATATCGAGTTGAAATCTGGATTGTTCAGAAAAGATATCCCGCGCTGGACTCCGGATGGAAAACAATTGATCATCCCTCTTCTCCCCGAATCGGAAAAAAATGCAAAACCTGGCGAGGATGACAATCCAAGATATATAATTCCTAAACTCTACGATAAATTTCATGATCCAAAAGGAGGAACGACAGCAAATGCTTTGAATACAAAAGAAACGGATGATAGAAACCGTTTACTTCTCTCAGAAAACCGTGTGGATCTGGGCTTGCTTAATATCGATTCGAAAAAAGTCAGCCGCATCACATCAAGATTAAATGTCATGCTTTGGGAATTATCGCCGGACAGCCAAACCATTGCTTTTAAGTCCTTTAAGAAAATGATTCAAGGAACGTTCAATTGGATATTCGATCTCTATATCTTACCTCTCGAGAATGGTGAACCTCGTTTACTCATGGAAAATGTGGAGAATGGAATTCTCTGGTCACCAGACAGCTCAATGCTCCTTGAGAGACGGGAAGGAATACTGTTTGCCGTTAATATCCGGTCTGGCGAGCATAAGGCTTTGACGCCTAAGGAAGACAAGACTTTCGATCCTATTATTCCTCCGCCTGATGTTCTTCAGCTTTCAACCGCTTCATATATATGGGACCCTGACAGTAAACATGTTCTTGCCCAAAACAAGCAGGGATGGTGGATTTTCTCTACGGATGGATCCCCCCCAAAGGTCATCTTTGAAAATATCAGCAAAAACATCACAGGCGTTCTTAGAGATGAAGGTCAAGGACATGCCTTCTCCCTTGATGGAAACTCTGTTTTTTTGGAAGTTTTCGATCCAGCACAATCAGAAAAAGGACTTCTCAAAGCCGATTTGAGGAATGGTAAAGTTGAGGCAGTTTCAGAAAAAATCCCAAACTATGGTTCCATTTTCGACATTTTAAAACAGAATGGTAGAGAACTTCTCCTTTATTCACTCTCTGAAAAGGAGATAGACAATCTCTGGATCGCGGACTTTTCTTTTACGAATCCGATGAGATTAACTGATCTCAATCCAAGTATGAAAGAAATCCCCCGCGGAAAAAAAATGCTGATCAGCTACCGGAACATGAATGGACAAGAACTTAAAGGTGCGCTACTGCTGCCCCCCGATTACAAAGAGGGACAAAAATATCCACTAGTCGCTTACGTTTATGCCGGTTCCATGGTGACCACACTCGAAAGAGCTTTTCCGATGAGCTTTAGTGCTGTTAGTAGCATCCCTCAGCTTCTCTCAAGATGTGATTATGTAGTGCTTCAACCTAGTATCCCTTTATCACCTGAGGGTCAAAAAGGCTCACCTCTGCAAGATATCCCAAAGTCTGTTGTGCCTGCAGTTAATGCGGTTATCGATATGGGAATTGCAGATCCTGAACGTGTGGGTGTCGTAGGACAAAGCCATGGAGGTTACACAGTCAACGTGCTCATCACACAGACACCAATATTTAATGCTGCTGTAGCCTTAGCCGGACTTAGTAACCTGATCAGCAATTATGGCGTTTTCGACGCCCGGTCGAGATACAGCCTTGGAGGTTCTGCTTATTTTTCCTCATGGTCGGAAGGAGGGCAGGGCCGCATGGGAGTTCCACCTTGGGAAGATCGGATGCAGTGGATCGAAAACTCACCTATATTTTATCTTAACAAAGTAAAGACACCGCTTCTACTTCTCCATGGAGACCTGGATTATGTCTCCATTCAACAAGCCGAGGAAATGTTCTCCGGTCTAAAGCGGCTCAAGAAAGAGGCTGAAATGGTTCGTTATTTCGGTGAAGGACATGTCCTTAGCAAACCAGCTAATATTAGGGATTCTTGGCATCGAATTGTGTCTTGGTTCGATACATATTTAAAGTAAGGAGCTCCTCCCGCGTCGATGACAGTGCCGTTTTGATGTGATAATTCTAATCTCTATTGTTGGCGTACGGAACTTATTGAAAATAGTGGAAATTTTGTAGAAAAGCCAAAAGGAAATTCTTCTTCTTT
>CBDVEQ010000155.1:0-6164 GCA_965373045.1 uncultured bacterium
AAGGATATATGAGGCCACGGGACAAATACCGATCGGCTTTCGCAGTCCCGGCTTCAGTTGGGGCCGTAACGTGTTGGAATCGCTGGCTGAGAGAAGCTATGTTTATGATGCATCCACCCTGCCTACTTACATCGGCCCTTTAGCCAGGCGGTATTATTTATTAAAATCCAAGCTGCCGCCCGAAGAAAAAGAAAAGCGAAAAGAACTTTTTGGCGGTTTCCGGGACGGCTTTCGCGCCATCAGACCCTATGTCTGGCAGCTTCCTTCCGGCAAAGATCTGCTGGAGATCCCGGTCACGACATTCCCCATTGTCAAAGTCCCCATCCACTTCAGCTATCTCCTCTATCTCAGCCGTTTGTCGGAAAAAATGATGCGGTTTTATTTCAAATCAGCAGTCCGTCTCTGCAGAAAAACAGGAGCAGGGTTGAGCTTTCTTCTCCATCCTCTGGATTTTTTGGACAAAAACGACTGTCCCGCTCTTTCTTTTTTTCCAGCCATGTCGGTCGAACGAAAACAAAAAAAGAGGATCTTCTTTGAGATAATGGACATGATATCCGAATATTTCAACCCGGTTTCCATGAACAGCTATGCCCGTATCCTGCAGAAGAACGGCTTGAAGTCCAGGGAACTCAAGGAGTAAACTGAATGAATAATAAGAACCATATAACCAAAAAGCATCTGGTATCTATTGTGGTTCCAGCCTACAATGAGGCCGATATTATCGAAGAAAATATCTCAACTCTGTGCGAATACCTGAACACTCTGGAAAATGAATACAACTGGGAGATCCTTATCATCGATGACGGAAGTACGGATGCCACAAGAGATGCCGCTGAGGCGGCGGCAAAAAAAAACAGGAATGTCTTTGTTTTTCATCACAGCTTCAATTTACGGTTGGGACAAACACTGCGCACGGGATTTAAACACAGCCGTGGAAACATCGTAATTGTGCTGGATATCGATCTCAGCTATGCACCGGAACACATCGGTCGTTTGCTGCGAAGGATGAAAGAGACAAAAGCAAAGATCGTGATCGCCTCTCCCTATTGCAAAGGAGGTAAGGTCACAGGAGTTCCCTTTCTCCGCCGGTGGCTGAGTTTATGGGCAAACCGCTTTCTCTGTTTCATGGCTGCGAAGGATTTTTTCTCGGACAAACTGACCAATATAACCGGAATGGTCAGAGCCTATGAAGGAACGTTTATAAGGAGACTCACACTGTGGGCCATGGATGTGGACATCAATCCCGAGATCATCCAAAAGGCCAAGATCCTACGGGCGAAAATCGCGGAAATCCCCGCCCATCTTGACTGGAGCAATGGGAAAAAAATCAAAAAAGCCAAAAAAAAAAGAAAATCAAGCATGCGGATACTGCGAAGCATCATCCAAAACCTGGTCTCGGGTTATATGTTCAGGCCGTTTCACCTTTTTATTCTTCCGGGTCTTCTCCTGTTTTTACTCTCTCTTTACCCTCTGGCCTGGACACTGATTCACACTCTCCGGGAATATGACAAACTGGCATCTCTCGGCCTTTCCATTGATTACCGCTTCTCCCAGGCTTTGGGAGCGGCCTTCGGGGTGTCTCCCCACGCTTTTATTGTGGGAGGTTTAGCGCTGGTGGTCTCTATCCAGCTTATCAGTCTGGGTCTTCTAGCGCTTCAGAAAAAGCGGCATTTTATGGAGCTTTTTTATCTTACCAGCAGTATTAAAAACGAACTGTCTGATCCTTTGTGTAAATTATGATCCCAAATCACAACCCGTCCGGAATCCCCCAAAGAACGGCAGCTGTCGTTGGGGGAGGAATAACCGGGATCGCCGCCGCCCTGGAATTGGTCGCCAAGGGCGATTTTCAAGTAACTATTCTGGAAAAAGACGACCGTTTAGGAGGCCTGTGCTCCTCCGCTCAATGGGGAAACCTTATTTGTGACCGTTTTTATCACGTCATCCTTCCCACGGATGACCGGACGGTCGCATTTATCAAAATGCTGGGGCTTGAAAATAAATTAATCTGGAAGGAATCCAGAAGCGGTTTTTATGGGCAGGGCAAACTGGTCTCTTTTTCGTCAGCCCTGGACTTTATCCGGTTCCCTTTTCTCTCTTTGGCCCAGAAAATCCGCCTCGGGGCCGGGATCCTCAAAAGTTCCCGCATCAAAGATCCCAGGGAACTGGAACATCAGACAGCCCCCACCTGGCTTAAACAGGTTTTCGGGCAAAAACTCTACGAACTTTTCTGGGGCCCTCTCCTCCGCAGTAAACTGGGAGAGGGTAAAGACAGGACCTCGGCAGCCTTTATCTGCGCCACCATAAACCGTCTTTACGGAGCGAGGAACAGGAGCAACCGAAGGGAAAAACTGGGGTATGTACAGGGAGGATACCAGACCATCCTGACCGCAGCCCAGACTCTTTTATCAACGCATTCCGTTCAGGTGATGACAAAAACGCTTGTGACAGGATTGCAGCACACTCCCTTTCCGAAAAGACCCTCCTATAGAGACAGTCGCAGCAAAACAATTCTTCAAACAAACCAGGGTTCAATGGTCTTTGACAGGGTCCTGCTGACAATTCCTAATCCCGAAATTCTCAAGATCATAAAACCTGATATGTCTGAATCTTTCTGGACCCGCCTCAACAGGACCGAATACCTGGGAGTGATCTGTTTACTGGTTGTTCTTAAACAGAGCCTCTCTCCGTATTATGTGATCAACCTCCTGGACCCCGGCCTTCCCTTTACCGGAATCATTGAATCGACCGCAGTATTCTCTCCCAGGGATTTTATTGGCAGGCATCTTGTTTATCTGCCCAAATATCTGACCAAAGAAGACCCCCTCCTCCAATCCCCGGATGACCACATTCAGGACTATTTCCTGGATAATCTGAAAAAGGTTTTTCCAGATTTGAAAAATGAGGATATCTTGCACACAGAGGTTTTCCGGGAAAAATACACTCAACCCATCCCCGGACCCGGATACATTCAACACCGGCCCGGGGAAAAAACACCCATTCCCGGAATATATCTGGCCAACACCTCTCTTATAGAAGATTCCACGGTCAATAACAACGCCGCGATCCGGGTGGCTCAGGAATCTGTCCGCATCATGACTGAAAATGCAATATCAAAACCTGAATAAATAAGCTTCTTCACATTCAGCGGCAAGTGTGAATCTTTTTCGGAGATCCTCTAAGACACCAGGGGAAGAGCCGACGGCTTCTTTTTCCAGAACAAAATAACGCGCGCCCAACCGGATAAAATCCTCGATCCTTTTGATAGACATGCTATCCCGGGGAATGTTAAATCCCTTCCTTTCCATCCATAAAAACATGTAGGGCGCATTAAAAGCTACCCTGCGGCCCGTATCATCTCTTGATACTCCACCGGATACCAGGATCAAAGCATCTTCCGTGACATGAGGTTTAAAAGACAGCGCGCATTGATATTTCGTCTGAAAGTAACGGGGATTTAAATCCCGCCCCACCTTTAAGCTTAGGAATACAACAGTGGAAAGGAGAGCCGGAAGCAGCAGAAAAGCCGGCCGCCAGTTTGAAGGTGACGTATTCTTCCCAACATTCTTTCCGGCCGCTAAAAGCGGGACAGAAACCAGGAAGGACAGAAAAATGACCAGAGCCACTATCTCAATAGACCCCGGAAACCGGAAATCAGAAAACCAGCTGATCCCTATTACAACAGCGGCAATTCCGGCGGATACTCCAAAGGACAATTTAACAAGGCGAAGATTCCTGACCCTTTCTCCAAGAAACACGGCCGCCGCTCCAAAAAGCAGGGCAGCGGCAGGAACGGTCACCACATGATAATAGGAAGCCCATTCATCTCCCGTTGTACGGATGGCTGCCAGATAATAGATACCAATAGCCAAGAGCCAATATAAACATATTTGCACTGCCCTGTCTGTTCGCCGCCACCACAAGACCGCAAGAGCCAGCAATCCGCCCAGAGGCATCCAGACATTTTGAACTTCGATCTTAACAAGCCGGAATAAATATTCTACAAAAAGCAGCGGCGGCCGGAAAAGATCCCCTCCGATCCAGTGATGCTCATTGGAAAGGCCCAGGGAATTCCCGTATAGGACCCAATAACCATGGGCATGGACATACCAAATCAGGCCCGGGAGCAATGCCAGCAGACCGAATAACCAGACCCTTTTTTTTAACAGCTCTTTTGTCCCTTTCTTTTGCAGAATCAGCGCCAGAAATAAAATACCGATGTGGGCCGAGGGGATTTTTACCAGCACTGAAAGGGCTGTGGCTCCCGCAGCAATGACAAACCAAATCCATTTGGATCCGTCCAGCCAGCGGAGAAACGCATAAACCGCAGCAATATAGGAGAGAATCATCAATCCTTCCGGTTGAAGTGAATTCGAGACTCTGACGGCCAGCGGGCTCAAGACAAAAAAGAGAGAAGCCACTGCAGCCCCGGTTTCCGGAAGAAGATAACGGGCCAGCAGAAAAAACAAAAGGAGAGTCAACAGGGAAAAAAAATAGGCGAGAATCCTGCCGAAAACCTCGTTGTAGCCGAATATTTTGTAGAGCACGGCAGTGGCCCAGGGGAAAACGGGAAACTCCATTTCCGCATAACCGGGCCCTGTTCCACGCCAATCAATGCGGGGAGACCACAAGGTCATCCCCTCTTCGTAGTAATTTTTGGCAACGGCGGCGTAATCACATTCTCGCCAGGATTCCCGGACCCTCCCGTCGGCCGGACGCCAAACATCTATGGCCCTTATCCCTGCGCCCAAAAGAAACAGCCCCAATAAGACAATAGAGATGGTTTTCATTGGCAGCGCTCTTTTCATGACAGAATCAACACAATCTCTTTTTAAGCATTATATCCGCAAACAGATACATTCTCAACTCCGCAGAAGTCGATAGAAGTCGAAGAAGGCCAAAGGCCAAGGGCCAAAGAATAAGAGAAAGGGTTAAAGGATTCAAGGGGTCGAGGGTTCAAGTGAAAGAATAAGAGGCCAAGGGCCAAGTGATAAAAAAAGGGCCCTAAGCAACTAAGCTTAAGGCCCAAAGTTATTTAACTCAATAATCCTAATAAGCTCAAAGAGCTGGATTCCCGTTTTCACGGGAATGACGATAGGACAAATGCTGGATTCCCGCGTGCACGAGGATGACGAAGAGCTGGATTCCCGCTTTCGCGGGAATGACGATAGGGCCTTGGGATCTTTTCCTTTGGCCTTTGGCCCTTGGCCTTTAGCCTTTTTTCTAACCTATTTCTTTTTACGGAATGTGGAGACCTCTTGTGGTTCTTCGCACGGATCACATGGGGTGATAGCACCGGCTCCGGCAACAATAGCCGCTATTCCCAGGGGCAGGAGAAAGAGAGGAAATCCACCCTTTTTGCATACCACATAAACAAGGTCATCCGGTCTGGCATTATATTCGAACTGTATAAAAGCAGTCTGCCCGGCATAAGCCTGTTTCACATTCGTATCACCCAGCTTCAAGACATTCAGATCCTGATGAAAATTGGTGCTCTCTCCTTCGATGCGGAGTCTGTCGTTAATCCTGACAAATCCTCTCAAAATGAAAACCTCCGCCATTTTAAAGGCGGGGTAAAAACTCACGACTTTTCCTACCAGCGATTCACCGGACTTGCTCTGGTCCCTATAGATCTCATGAGCAGCCGCTTTGGTCTTGGCATCAAACATTGTAAGAGCAATGGAAATCTTGGAAGTTTTTCCCGGCTCAACACCGATCAGGTTTTCCGAGTTAAAAGTCCCTTCCGGGGTGCTTACACCAAAGGTATATACGCCTTTGGGAAGACCTTCGATCAGAAACGCGCCCTGGCTGTCTGTCGCCTTACTCTGATATTTCTGTCCTGTTGTCACATTCTTTACAGTCACCACAGCTTCGGGATAAGGCGTTGTCCCATCCTTGGCGAAAATGAGACCTTTGATACTTCCCGTATCTTTGCTCTGGCTCTGTAAAAGGTAGGGTGATCCAAACATTAGAAATGCTAGAATCAACCCAAGAGCAATACTTTTGGATTTAATCCTTTTAAACATAGTACCTCCAAATAGTCCCGCTAAATAAAAACAAATCTTGTGATTATTGTAAATTTTTGGTTTCGTTTTGTCAAGAAGAGTTTGTTGGGTGTCAACGCAACGTGAAAATGTCCGGTTCTTAGCAAAATGAAAATGTCCGGT
>CBDVEQ010000156.1:0-6099 GCA_965373045.1 uncultured bacterium
TCTATCATAATCTGGTCTATGGGTAATGAGGCCGGGGACGGAGTTAATTTTCATACGGTCTATAAGTGGATTAAAAAACGCGATCCTTCAAGGCCTGTCCAGTATGAACAGGCCGGCACACGTGCTCACACCGACATTGTCTGCCCGATGTACAGACAGATCCATCATCTGGAGGAATATCTCAAGGAAGGTCTGGATAACAGGCCTCTCATTCTGTGTGAGTATGCCCACGCGATGGGGAACAGTGTAGGAAATCTTCAAGACTATTGGGATTTTTTTGATAAGCACAAAGAGATACAGGGAGGCTTTATATGGGATTGGGTGGATCAAGGACTGCGAAGCACAAATCCGGATGGAGAGGAATACTGGGCCTATGGAGGGGATTTCGGGCCTCCTGAAATCCCCAGTGACAGGAATTTTTGCATCAATGGACTTGTTTTTCCGGATCGCAAACTCCACCCTCATATATGGGAAGTGAAGAAGGTCTATCAGCCTATCAAAACCCATCCTCAGGACCTTAATAATGGCAGGCTCAGAGTGAGTAACACATATGATTTTATTTCCCTTGATTCTATTGAGCTGTTCTGGGAAGTGGCAGCCGACGGACAGATCAAGGACAATGGAAGGATGGATTTACCTGGAATCCCTGCGGGAAGATCCCATGTTATTGAACTACCTTTGAATGAGATCAATCCTGAGCCAGGTGTAGAATATTATCTGAATATCAGTTACCGGCTGAAAAAAGGCGGAGAACTTTTAGCAGCCGGTCATGAAGTTGCCTGGGAACAGTTTAGGCTTCCTTTCATTTGGGAAGATGACAAAGATGATTTGGGTTCATTTCCTGCTCTAAAATACATTGAAGAGGATGAATTCATTGATGTTACAGGAGAAAATTTCAATGTTCGAGTCAACAGGATAAGCGGCGAGATCGATTCGTTCGTTTACGAAGAGAAAGAATTTATCCTCCGAGGTCCGGTGCCTAATTTTTGGAGGGCTCCTACAGACAATGATTTCGGGTCGAATATGCCCAAGAGATTGAATATATGGAAAGAGGCAGGGAAGAAAAGAAAAATAGAGCGTGTCAGCGCCTCTCAAATATTCGATCATGAGGTGCAGATCGAAGTTGCATCCCGACTGTCGGCAGGCGATTCCAGGTATTTCACCACATACAGGATATTTGGTGATGGCTCCGTTATCATCCGTAATACATTCCTGCCCGGACGCTCAGACCTCCCAGAGTTACCACGGTTCGGAATGTCAATGCTGCTTCCCCAATCTTTTAATAATGTTTCCTGGTATGGACGAGGCCCTCATGAAACTTATTGGGACCGGAAATCCGGAGCAAAAATAGGACTTTTTAACAAAAAAGTTTCGGATCTGTATCATCCATATATTCGGCCTCAGGAAAATGGTAACAGGACAGATGTCCGCTGGATCGCTTTAACAGATGAGGAGGGAAATGGTTTTCTGGCGGCTGGAATGCCTCTCCTGAGTTTTAGTGCTTTTCACTTTTTTAATGAGGATCTTGATCCCGGCCGTGAAAAAGCCCAGAGACATACCTACCATATCAATCAGCGGCCGTTTGTGCGCCTGAATCTGGATTATAAGCAGATGGGGGTAGGCGGGGATACAAGTTGGGGCGAGAGAGCCCGCCCGCATCCGGAATATACACTCTACTCCAGAGAATACACCTATACTTTTCGAATACAACCCTTCACAAGTAGAGAGAATATGCCTGCAGAATTGAGCAAAATAAAGATTGATAATATAGATGGGAGTTGATACAAAAGAGAGTTGTTAATTGAGTAAGGAGTAATTATATGTTTGATGCTAATATCTATTCTCAAAGAAGAGAACTGTTAAGAAAAACAGTGGGTTCAGGAATTATCCTTTTTTGGGGCAATGAAGAAATGCCCATGAATTACCCTGCCAATCCATATCATTTTCGACAGGATAGTTCCTTTCTTTATTTTTTCGGATTGGATCAGCCAGGTCTTGCGGCTATTGTGGATGTGGACCAAAACAAAGACATGCTGTTCGGAAATGATTTGGAAATAGAAGATATCATCTGGATGGGAAAGCAGCCTTCCATGAAAGACAGGGCTTTGAGAGTCGGAGTTAACAACAAACATCCGTTAAATGAATTTGAAAATGTTGTGAGATCCGCGAGCAAGGACGGGCGAACCATCCATTATCTTCCACTTTACAGATCTGACTCTGTTCTAAAAACAGCCGCGTTATTGGGAGTAGGGGAGAAAGATGCCAGAAACGGTTTTTCTGTAGAGTTGATAAAAGCAATTGTCGAACAGAGATCTATCAAGATCGCTGAAGAGATCGTTGAGATGGAAAAAGCTCATGAAACGACTTATCAAATGTATGAAGAAGCCATGAAGACAATAAAACCAGGTCTATATGAAAGGGATATTGCCGGGAAGATGGAGGGAATTGTTCTGGCGGCTGGATGTCATATTGCCTTTCCCACTATATTGACCATCAACGGGCAGATCCTTCACAACCACTACCATGGAAACAAGCTCGAGGACGGACGGCTGCTTGTCGTAGATTCCGGAGCTGAATCCCCCATGAATTATGCGTCCGATATCACACGCACTTTTCCTGTTAATGGAAAATTCACTCCAAAACAGAAGGACATTTATGAGATCGTCTACAATGCACAGATGTCTTCTATTAAGGCCATGAAGCCCGGAGTCTCAAATAAAAATATTCACTTTATGGCCGCAAGGATCATTGCGGATGGACTCAAAGGAATGGGCCTGATGAAGGGGAATATGGATGATGCCGTGGATCAGGGTGCACATGCCCTGTTTTTTCCGCATGGCTTGGGCCACCATATAGGGCTGGATGTCCATGACATGGAAAGTTATGGAGAGGACTATGTCGGTTACGATAAAACTGTCACTCGGAGCGATCAGTTCGGCCTGGCCTATTTAAGGATGGCCAAATCGCTCAAAACAGGATATGTGATCACTGTAGAACCGGGAATATACTTTATTCCAGCTCTTATCGATAAATGGAAGGGCGAAGGAAAATTCCTGGAATTTATAGACTATGACAAAGTGAATGAATACCGTGATTTCGGCGGCGTCAGGATCGAAGATGATATTCTTGTTACTGAAGAAGAGCATAGAGTTCTCGGTAAAAGCATTCCAAAGACCATAGATGATGTTGAAGCCATTATGAATACATAATTTGGGTTCTTCTCTCTATTGAATTGAACTTTTTTCCCTTCTGGTTTATTATTTTAGATAATGAAAAACCAAAATTTGGCAAAGATACTTGTCGTGGATGATGAGGAAAACATCCGAAAATCCCTTAGAATGATACTTGAATATGAGGGCTATACAATGATCGAAGCTGCGGATGGTGAAGAGGCGCTGGAAATTGTAGAAGAAACAGTTGGTTTGGATCTCATTCTGCTGGACGTACAGCTTCCAGGGAAAGATGGGCTGGAAATCATGACGGAGCTTAAGCAAAGGCCCTATTCACCAGAGATTATTATGATCTCCGGTCATGGTACAATTCAAACAGCTGTGGAATCGACAAAATTGGGGGCCTTTGATTTCCTTGAAAAGCCGCTTCACCGGGATAGGGTTTTATTGAGTATTAGAAATGCACTCAACCAAAAAAAGTTGAAACGGGAAAACCTTGACCTGCGCCGGAAGGCAGACAAACGTTATGAATTGATCGGGAATCATCCTCTGATGAAAGTTTTGTGGAAAGACATCCAGAAAGCAGCAAAAACCAATGCGACTATTCTGATCCTTGGAGATAGCGGAACGGGCAAAGAGTTGATCGCCCGGGCGATCCATAAACACAGCCTGAGGGCAAAGGAAAAATTTATTCAAGTCAATTGTGCTGCAATACCGGAAGAACTGATTGAAAGCGAGCTGTTCGGTCATGTAAGGGGGGCGTTTACCGGGGCAACGGAAAAGAAAATTGGAAAGTTCGAGCTGGCTGACAATGGAACGATCTTTCTTGACGAAGTAGCGGATATGAGCCTGAAGACTCAGGCTAAAGTCCTCCGTGTACTTGAAGAGGGGGAGGTTCAGAAGGTGGGATCCAGCAAGATACAGCGTGTTGATGTCCGGGTCATTGCCGCTACAAATAAAGATCTGAAAGAAGAGATAAAAGAGAAATTCTTCAGGGAAGATCTTTATTTCCGATTGAATGTTATTCCTATTTATTCACCTGCTTTAAGAGAAAAGAAAGAAGATATTCCAATTCTTGTGGACTATTTTTCCAGGAATTTTTCTGATGACAACAATTTTCGATTGAAAAAGATTTCTGAGGGTGCAATGGAAGGAATGATGAAATATTCTTGGAGTGGAAATATAAGAGAGTTGAAAAATGTTGTTGAGCGGCTGCTTATTATGACTGAAAATAATGTCATTCAGAGAAGCGACCTTCCTGAACGTATCAAGGGCGATACAAATGTCTATCTGCCTGATGTGAAGGCGGCAAACTCTCTCAAGGACTTCAGGGACATTGCGGAAAAAGAATTCATTCTTGCAAAATTGGAGGAAAATGACTGGAACATTTCTCAAACAGCCCGTGCTATTGATACACCGCGAAGTAATCTCTATAAAAAATTGGAAAATTATGGTATAAAAATAAAGGCTGGAGTAGGCGAGGTGGTTGCTCCTTCAACCCGTACCGGGTCTGAGGGGGAGGAAAGTCCGGACTCCGCAGGATAGGATGGTTGCTAACAGCGACTTCGAGCGATCGGAGGAAAGTGCCACAGAAAACATACAGCCTGAAGAAACAGTCAAATGATTTCTTTTCGGGCAAAGGTGAAAAGGCGAGGTAAGAGCTCACCGGTTCGATGGTGACATCGGACGCATGGTAAACCCCATCCGGTGCAAGGCCAAACAGACTCCATATGAGGTTGTCCGTCTCGGGAGTGGGTAGGCCGCATAACTTCCTGAGCAATCAGGCAGTCAGACAAATAACCGCCGCTGCTGAATTTTCAGCAGCAACAAAATCCGGCTTATGCCCTGCTCCAGCCATATTCACATTCAATTGTGGGAAACGAGAAACTTAGCTTCCAATATTATCAAAATAATCGGATTCCTCTCTAATCTTTATTTTCTGAATTTCACATATGAAATGGGGGATTGTTTTTAATGAAGAGCCGGAAAACGAGGAGGCAATTGGACATACAACACATTTCGCAATATTCGGGCACAAAAAACAATGCATTTCTGGAGTAGAAAAATTTTCCATTGTTAGCGCAGCATAATTTTCGGAAATTCTTGGATAGATATTATCAAACTTAGCCTTGGATTCACCTATAGATCCGAATAAAAACTCTTTTCGTTCCACAGGATCACCGAGTCTTTTGAAATAGTCATAGAAAAGTGGACATCCCCAGATCTCGCCATTTGGAGTTATTGAAATTCTATCCAGTCCGGCAGGACAATATCTGATTTTTGGATCTTGCTTTTCCAGGAAATTAATAATTGGGATTTTTTGAGTCTCATTATATATTTTGCCCATAAATTTTTTTAGTTTTTCCATCTCTCTCTCAAAATCCGAGATTGCTTCCTTTTCCCATTGCTCGATATAAGAAAACGAATATCGAATTCTCTGGACTCCTATTTCCCATAAGAACTTCATTGAATCAGATAGAGTTTTTACAGTATCTGGGATAAACACACTGTTAGTTTCCAATGAGATGTTTTCATACTTTTGCAGCCTTTGAATCAAACTCACCATTGCTCCAAAGCTATCCGCTTTTCTTGTTATATCCTGAGATAAAACATCAAAACTTAATCCAACTCTAAATCTGTGTTCATCAAAGAAATTAATAACCTCTTCTGACATTAAGCTTCCGTTTGTTGAGATAGAATAATGAAATTCTTTTTTAAATTTCAACTTTCTGTTGTCTAGAAAATGAACAATTTTTCTTATTTGATCAAAACAGAGGAGTGGTTCCCCGCCATAAAACGTTATGTATGATGTGTCAACCAAATAAGGCAGAAAAAAGAGAAGTGCTTCTCGAGCCTTGGCGAAGTTCAAGAAAGCATTTGATTTCGGCTTATAACAATAACTGCAACTGAAATTGCAATTATCAGTAAG
>CBDVEQ010000157.1:0-6098 GCA_965373045.1 uncultured bacterium
ATTCCAGAAAGTTGACCGTGTTTCCTTCCATATCCGTGCCAGTGAGATTTTCGAAAATGAGCATGGTATTGGATTCTGTGTTGTTCTCAAGGGGATTGCAGGAGAAAAGCACAAGGATTGCTGTAAAAAGAACCAGTCCATAAAATATTTTTTGAATCTTCTCCATTGTTTTATCCTCTTATTTAATGATTCTGGGAGTAATAAAGATCAAAAGTTCACGATTTTCTCTTTTTCTTGCGCTTGACTTGAACAGATTTCCCAGAATGGGAATTTTATGCAGAAATGGAACCTTATCTCGTGTGATCGAATCTTCAGTACGGTAAATACCGCCGATCACGGTTGTGCCTCCATCCGGAATTGTGACGGTGGTTTTTGTGCTCTGCGTGATCAGAGGGGGGATGCCGTTCACCAGGTTCCCGAAATCTGCTGAGTTGTTCTGGATATCCAATGTCAGAGTGATTGTGCCGTCATGGGCGATCTGAGGAGTGACTCTAAGTTCCAGAGCAGCGTTTTGATAACGGGTCGTCACAGTGAAATTGGCAGTCGTTTGTAATGGGATCTGGCGTCCTTGGATGATCTCTGCCAGGGTGTTGTTCTGAGTGACGATCGAGGGAGTGGAAATGATTCGGCCTTCACCGGAAGTCTCCATGGCGGAAAGTGCCATATCTATGCGGAAAGTGTCGAGAACATTGGCAAATGAAAATCCCAGAGCGGTGGAAAAGGAGGGAGCTGGCAGGTTGATTGCATATCCTCCCAGGGGGCCTGCGATGCCCTTGGTAGCAATACCCTGGGGTATGAGGGCTCCATTACTAAGAATTTTGTTGGGAAATTGAAGAGAGGTCTGGTTTCCATAAAAAGGATCTGCAACACCTTTCCATCCCCACTGGATGCCAAGGTTTCGGATAAAATTAGATGTGGCTTCTATGACCTTGGCTTCGATCGACACCTGAGGTGTGGCCTTGTCGAAAACATGGATCAACTGCTCGATAAGATTTACCCTTTCTTTAACATCCGAAATTATGATGGTATTTGTTCGTTCATCCACGATCATCTCTCCCCGGTCGGAAATTTTTCCTCTGAGGAGTAATTCAATAGATCGGGCGCGAGCATAGGAAAGTTCAAAGATCCTGTGGACCTTAGGGCCTGCCAGTTCCCGGCTCTCGGCCAGTCGGCGTTGTTCTTCCTGTTCTTTGGTCAGGATGCTGATCGGGACGATACGAAGAACATTGCCTTCAATTGTCCGGCCCATCTTATTTTCTTTAAGAATGAGATCAAGGGCCTGGTCCCAGGGTATGGCAACCAGGTCCACTGTAACTGTTCCCCTAACGTTTGGATTAAATACGACATTCAGGTCTGCAATGCTGGTGAGGGTGAGAATGGCATCCCTGAGGTCCTGATCCTTAACTCGGAAATCGATTAATTCTCCGGAATAGCCCTCTTCGGTTGTGCCCAGGACTTGAGATTGAGGAGTGATAACTTTCTTCTCTTCAGGAGAGGGGTTGCTTTTTTTAGGAGGAGTTTTTTCTTCCGAATTTACTGCGGTTTTCTGGGCTGGTTCTGGTGTTGGGGCGGGATTTTTTTCTGTCTGGCTTGTCACTGGAGAGGAGAGGGAAACGGATTCTTTAAAAAAGGAAAATGTCACTTTTTTATCGGTTGAGTCCAGACTGAATAATTTTGGTTCGGTCAGATCGAATACGATCCTTGCTATTGTGTTAAGATTTCCCCTTTCAAACTGGGCTGATCTGACATTGATTATGCCCATGCTATTGATAGTTTTTTCCCAAGGGGGGGCTTGAAGAACCGTGTTATACAGATCAGCGACCAGACGGAGAGGATTGCCGAGAACAAATATCTGAGGGTTGACAAGGCCTGTCACTTCGGCAATGACATCAACCCTGTTGCCGGCCTGAGCGACAGCGATCTTTTTAAGTTGCGTATATCCTGCCTCCTGTCTTTTTACGGCCTCGGGAGCGCTTATTAATCTATCAAGTGTCTTCTGAATGGGAAAAAGTTCTATAATAGTTTTTTGGGGAAGGCGGAAAAAACGGTAGGGGACTTTTTCCTTAACGTCGATGAGAATCATAGCCTGTTCTTTTCCCTCGGATTGAAACCGGACATTCGTGATAATTGAAGCATTATCGAGGACGATCTGGGGTTCATAGTCTGCATTGATCCCACGAAGATGAACAGTCAATGCCGGCGGTCCATTCTTTGAGTATTGGGAGCTGGAGATAAAAAGGCCATCCTTTGACTCTAAAATAACCTGCGTCGAAAGACGGCTTGATTCAATAAGGATTTTCTGCACATCAACCGGGAACTTTTTCTGGCCCGTGATTCCATTGAAGAGGAAAAGGATGCATAATATAGAAAGGGCCTTGATAATGAATTGCCTTCTCATTTTAACGCTCCTTATCGAATAATCGTTTGATGATTTCTTTGGGTTTAAACAATGGCATCCCTCTTTGCTTTGTCTTACTGAAGATAACCAATGTTGGTTCGACGGAAATGACATAGCCGTCAAGGAGTTTATCGCCCTTTTTGATATATAGAGCAAATCCCTGAGGGTCGGATATGATGGCTGTCCGTTTGCCCCTTACTTTTATTATACCGGACAGCACTACGTTGTCGATAGCGATCTGTGTGATTCCCTCTACCATATCTACTTCGGTGGAATCTCTGCCGCCGAGCAGGTCCTTGAAGGGATCTCTTTTTCCGGAGGACTCATAGGTGATGACCTTTACTTGGGCCGACTGTTTTTTTTGTTCAGCTTTTTCTGTTTCTGTTTTTTCCTTAAGCTGCTGTGTGATTCCGGAAAGTAGTGAGAGGCAAATAAATAAAGTTACAAGGAATAGGATTATTTTTTTCACCGTTGCCTCCGCTTTGATTTTGGTTTGGGTTCAGCCGAAGCTTCCCGCAAGATATAAGTCTGAGTAATAAATTTTGCTGATATGGTCGTGTCTGCTGTCTGAGTATTCAAGTTCTTTATAGTAAAGTTTTCCACTGTGAACAGCCTGGAAAAATTGCTCAGCCTGGCGAAGAACCTGGCGAGGTTATGATAATTGCCCTGGACCTCGATTTCGATCGGCCAATCAGAATAGAACTCCTTAAGGACTTCTCCTTTGGGCGTGTATTTTCTGATATCAAGGTTTGAATCATAGGCAAGCTGCTGTGTGCGTGTCAGGATGTCGCTGGTTTCCTTTTTGCTGGGGATGACGGTCTCAAGATCTCTTAAAGTGATATCCATCTGTTGAACCTGAGCCTCGATCTTGTTCAGCTGGTTTTTTTTGGCGCGGAGCTGAATGACCTCTTTTTCCGTCCGTTCCCTGTTATCTCTGAGAGAATGAAGTTCGCTGCTTTTCGGCTTGTAGTAAAGGAAATAAAAGAAACCGAGGATCAACACAGCGATGAGGATAAAATAATACCAGGGCCAGTCCTTCATATATTCTCTCCTTTTGTCAAATCTTTTGTACCGGCTGCTGTCCTTGGCTTCACATATCTGGTTGTTAAAGAAAAATCATAGTACAGATTGCTTCCGGATTTTTTCTGAGTGCTGTTTTTAAGTTCTACGTTCTCAAAAATCGGACTGTTTTCCAGGTTAGAAAGAAAATCTGCGATCAGACTGTTATTGATCGACCTGCCCTTGATGCTAATACTGGTTCCTTTGTAGGAGGCTTCGATCAACCAGACCCATTCTGGGATATTGCGGCTCAGGGCGTCCAGAATCCAAACCGCTGCCCCCTGCCTCGATTTTAACTGGGTAATCAGCGTGATCTTTTTCTCCAGGAGAGCTTTTTGCTGTTCCAGTTGATCCAGAGTTTTTACAACATTCTGAAGCTGCGATTTCTCGTTCTGTGCGGCTTGGAAAAGAATCTTTTCTTTGTCAATGGATTTCCGCTGTGTGTAGAAAAGGGCGGCTATAGCAATTATGACCAACAGGAAAATTAGATTGTAATTGAATTCAAAAGGCTTTTTTGCTTCTTTTTCAACAAACTCCTGAGTCTGGAAAGATGTCTCCTGGGACTCAGTCGCCTTGAGCACTTTTTTTTGTTCTGATTTGAGAAGATTGATCCGTATCATGTTTAACTTCCCGCTGACCTTGCCGCTAAGCCCGTGGCAATCCCGAAGAGGGCCGCCATGTCTTCAAAATAGAGGCTGTCAAACTTGTTTTCATTATATTCAATCATTCTAAAAGGATTAAATATTTCTGTTTTGATCCCCACTTTCTGTTCAATATTTCCGGAGAGGTTGCTCAGTTTGGACAGTCCGCCGCTTATATAGATGGTTTCGATCTTTCTGTCCATTTTTTCCCCGGCCTCATAAAAAGAGAAGGTTTTTTTTATTTCTTCTAGGATGTTTTGAAGGTTCATATCAAGAACATATTGAAATTGCTCCTGTGATATTTGCTCTACTGGGATTCCTTTGATCAATTTTTCCGATTCGTCAAAACCGATGTTCAATTCTTTGCTGATATTCTCAGCAAATAGGGCACCGCCAATATTGAGATCCCGGAAGAGTTGAGGATGGCCATTTTCTATGATTGCAAGGTTTGTGAGGTTGGAGCCAATATTAATAATAGCCACTATTTTTTCTTTAAAGCTTTCAGGATAATTGATCTCAAAAGAGTTAAGCAGAGCAAAAACGTCAACATCGATGGCCGTTAAATTCTTGCGTGCTTGTTTCACAGCATTGCTGTAATTGGCGATCTTATCCTTCTTGGCGGCGACCAGAAGGATATCCAGGTTTTGTTCTTTCGCAGGATCTGATTGTTTTAAAATGGCATAATCGACATTGGTTTCTTCATATGGATAGGGAATATTATGTTTAGCCTCCCAAATGATCGATTCCGCCAGTTCTTCTGTTTCCATATTCGGGAGTGATATTTTTTTTATGATCACGGAATTGCCGGAGATGGAGATCACTACGTTTTTGTTTGTGATCTTGTTTTCATCAAAAACGATCTTGATAGTTTCGGCAACAGCAGTTGTATCGATGATCGTTCCTTCGACGATAGCATCGTATGGAAGGGGTTCATACCCGATGCTTTTAAGTTCAAAGATATTCTGTCCATGTTTGTTTCTGGCTTTGATCTCTACAGCTTTGATGGAGCGAGAACCGATATCCAGTCCAACAGCATTTTTTATTTGTTTTTTTCCGAACATCATTCTTTATCCTGTGACTTGTTCTTGCCGGAAAATTTGTGTTTTTCCAGCATCTGCTTTTCAATTTCCTTGGGTACCAGCCCTTCCAGGCATCCCCCTAATGATGACACTTCTTTAACTAGATTCGAGCTGATAAATGTATATTTCAAGTTGGGCATCATAAAAAAAGTTTCGATTTCCGGGTTGAGTTTTCTGTTCATCAATGCCATTTGAAATTCATATTCGAAGTCAGAGATGGCTCGCAGTCCCCTGATCACGATGTCAGCTTTGTTGCGTTTCACGAAATTGATCAACAATCCACGGAATGATGTAACGCTGACATTGTCGTTATCTTTGAAGAGATTCTGGATCATAACAACTCTTTCTTCGGTCGAAAAAAGAGGTCTTTTTTTAGGATTTTCCAGAACAGCAACGATGATTGAGTCGAAAATATTCAGGCCTCTTTCAATAATATCTATGTGTCCATTTGTAATAGGATCAAAAGAGCCGGGATAAACTGCAATTTTTTCCATTTTACTTTAAATACATTATGCTGATTCTAGAAATGTTAACAAATAAACCATTTCCTTTCAATAACATATTCCTATCTCGTAGTCATATCAATAAACCTCTGTTTTTGTTTATATCCATGTTGACAAAACATTCATCGGCCGTCAATCGTTTTATAAGGTGATTTAGGGGGTGATTTATCCTCATCCTTTCTAACCCTTAAAGAGTATACCATTTTTTTTTATATAAATACCATAACTTAAAACGTATTAGCAAGTCTTGTTTTCTCAATAAAAAAAATACGGTCCCCCGCTCTTTTGGTCACCCTGGATTATTCCCGGGTCGAGGAGAGGCCAAGGAAAAACAGTCTATAGAAGTCCTTAGAGGTCCGTAGGAGTCTATCGAAGTCGTTGAATTCAAGAATAGTTTGTTGAGTTTATTGGGTTCGTT
>CBDVEQ010000158.1:0-6021 GCA_965373045.1 uncultured bacterium
GACAGGCTCCAGTATTGAGCAGTCCAAGAGGCATGGTTGTGATAAAATCGGAGAACCGTCCCCAGCCTAACTTAAGCACGTTTGCGCCGTCTCCTGTGATATCAAAAGTCATTGAAAATCTGGGTGACAAGAAATCTCTGATTCCCCAGGACCAGAGCTTTTTTTTGTTGTTATCCAGATTGAGCTGGGTCTGGCTGCGCAAGCCTGCCATAAATGTGAAACGGCCGACTCGGATCTTGTCCTTAAAAAACAGGCCGAATCCCCGGGAGGAATTGATGAAGTCAAAGACACCGTATTCGTAAAAGAAAGTTGGGGTGCGCTGTTGATCCTTCCAGCTCGAAAAATAATATTTTGTACCGGCATCGAATCCATTGTCGGGAAACAGATCCTCATTTTCCCCGCTGAAGTCCACCCCGAACCTGGAGGAGATGGAATAATATTCCAGTCCAAGGACGATCTCATGCGAGCCCAGGGTTTCCGAGTCAAAATACTTGGTTATTTTGACGTTCAAGTCCAGCCTTTTCTGATCGTCGATAACATTGCCATAGGAATTATTGATATTCCGGCCCAGGTCTTCGATGTAATACATAGCCGGTCCAAGATCCTCGTCGATCGGGTATTCAAATCCTTCCCGTGAGATCTGGCCCAATCCTGCTTCGATGAATGTGCTGGAATTCAGAATACCTTTGTAGTTGAGACGGAAGATCTTGTCGGAAAAGGTTTTTTCAGTAAATAATTCCGGAATGCCGATTCCACCCTTCTGGCCCAAAGACGTCTGGTAAATACCTGTCAGCGAAAGGCTGTGGTTGGTGTTAAGCGCAAAGCTTAATTTTGTAAAGAGGTTATTGACCCGGATGGTTTTGTTTCCTCCTGGCACAAACAGATAATCAACAACAGTGTCGCGTGTCTGATTGGAATCGCTGAACACGTTGTTGGAAATAAAAAACCAGAGTTTGTCTTTTATGACCGGGCCCCCTAGGTTGAAATACCAATTATAGTTGGAAAAGTATTCCGGTTCACTTACAACAGATAACTGATCCTGCCGTCCGGCCTGGAGCTTTTTGTCCATAAAGACGAGGGAGAATTCGCCTGAAAAATCATTGCTGCCGCTTCTGGTAACCATATTGATGATCCCGCCATAGGCAGATCCATATTCAGGGCTGAAAGGGTCTGAAATGACCTGGATCTCGTCAATGGAATCGAAATTAATCCGGACGCCTGAATTTTTCAGCCGGACCCCGCTGATAGAAAGCCCATCTACGATCCAGTTGTTGCCTTCTTCGCCTTCCCCGCGAAAGCTAGGCTGCCCTTCTGTCCCTGTTCCTCTGCGTGTGTTCACTCTGACTCCTGTCACTCCGGGAATGAACTTGATGAGGTCGACGATAGTGCGGTTCTGCACCGGGAGCTTTTCAAGGTCTTCCCTACTGATGTGATAACTGGTATCCGTAGAAGTTATGTCGATCAGGGGAGTCGGGGCAGAGACAGTGATCTCCTCCTTGACCTCGGAAAGGTTGAAGATTATGGTCAGGAAAGTGGTACTTCCGAGCCGGACGATGATGTTTTTTTGGATAACTGACTGAAAATCCGCAAATTTGGTTGTCAGGGAATAGGTCCCCACAGGCAGTAGCGGAAAAAGGAACCGGCCGTTTTTTCCGGAGACCACGATCCGTGTCCCTTGAAGATTCGGACTCCGGGCCGTGATCTCAACTCCCTGCAGGGTTTCACCCTGTTCATCGATGACTTTTCCTTCGATCCTTCCTGTTTCCTTTGCTGCTGCCGGAAAATAGAGCAGCAAAAGAGCCACAATAAGCCATAAATATTTTTTTTTCATTTGCATTCCCCAAAATTATTTATCCTGTCAATAAAGCAGGTTTAGATAAATTTTGCTTTGTGATCTCTATATACCTTGAGTATTTCTTCGGGCGAAGCTGTTCCGGTTGTTCCTATCTTTTTTATGGTAACAGAAGAGGCAAGATTACCCATAATGGCAGCCTCTTTAGGATTAGCGCCTGCGGCAAGGGAAACTGCCATTGCAGCATGAAAGGAATCTCCTGCCCCGGCAATGTCTAAAGGAGGAAATGCCTTAAATCCTCTTATATGCTCTGTGCCATTTTTTTCAGCTAAAAGACAGCCTTCTGCACCAAGGGTCATAAAAACAAGCCTGGCTCCCATTTCAAGCATTTTATTGCCGGTTTTCTCCCTGCTTTTTAGAGTATCCATTCCCAAAGCACGGGCAGCTTCGATTTCATTTGGTTTCCATACCATATGTATGAAACGCTCAATTTTTGTTCTGGAATCTGCTGTAAAGACTATATTCTGTTTTCCTTCGCCATATTCAGCCGCAAGATAGGAGAGCCTGTCTATCAGGTCTTCGGTTATTACACCGTTTAACACTTGATCCCCTACGAGAACGCAGTCAAAACTATTGACTGCTTCCTCAAAAGCAGTATACAGTCTTTCAACAGTTTTCCTGTCAGGCGGGCTGGGTGTCAAAAAATCATACCTCTCTCCTTCAAGTTGTGTTTCATAACCTTGCAGAACAGGTTTAAGGTATGCAGGCGTAAAGCGGTTTTTCTCCCATATAATTCCGGATGTATCAAATTTAAAGCTTTTAAAAATATCCAAAAGTATCTTTCCGCGCCAGTCTTTGCCCAGGATAGAAAAAAGAGAGATATTACTCACACCTAAAGCAGAGAGATTGGCTGCTACATTAGCCATAGCGCCGCCAGAGTATATCTCTCTGACTACAGGACGGGTATAATACGGAGTTTCTCTTGAGAGCTCAGAGCGTTTCATGTCAACATGCCAGTAGGCATCAATGCAGACATCTCCGATAATAGCTGCATGAATCCCTTTAATTTTTTCTAACAGTTTAAGAAGTCTCTGTCCTTCCATTTTTAAATCCCTGCTCTGTTTTCAAGCAGGTAAATGATATGCGAATAGTATTCTACAAACGTCTTTTTATGGTTACCCTGGATATAGAGGCCCTTTCCTTTAAAAGCATGAGGTATCCTCATGACAATGCTTTTAATATCCCTTCTGTAATAGCCTGGTTTTTCTTCATTATCCATATCTTTTAAATCTACATCAAACAGGTCAAATACGGCTGTAACGATGCCGCGGGGCGGTTTTCCAATATTAGCTGCCATAGATACGGATTTAAGAAGTACTTCGGGCTGAGTAACTGCTCCGCCAATATCAATAATTATCCCACCATTTTTTAAACAGCTTGCCATCTGTGCAAAGATAGAAAAATCAACTCCGCAAGCATAGCCTTTTGCCTCAAAGAGGGAATTAGGATGCTGGTCAACAATATCCGTTCCTATTGTGCCATGAATAGTGATCGGAATTTTATTTCTATATGCGGAATAGAATATGCTGTATTTCTTGTATGGAAATTCCAGCTTGCCGGCATTAGGATCACCTTTTAACCTGATATCTCCTGCAAGGATAGCGCCCAGGGCTTCGCCGGCTCCCATCTTTCTTTTAAAAGCTTCGAAATAGGCGGAATTTATAACTATTGCAGTTTCTTCTGCAAAGCCGAAATTTCCTGTTGGGAGAGATTTTGATACTCTTTCACTTGTTCCACCGCAGATGGCAAGCTCAGTATCATGAATAGGGCAGGCGCCATTTCCTGCAATAAGGCTTATTATTCCCCGGTTTACAAGATCGATTAACAGGGGGCTGAAACCATTCTTAAGAAGATGTGCTCCCATCATTATGATGACAGGTTTTCGTTCCTTCCAATATTCAACTGTTTTTTCTGCAAGGAAGGCGATCTTTTTATTCTGTGCGGGTTGAACTTTTATATTTTTGGGATGTGAAAGTCTGTTAATGTCACTCCGATTTTTTCTGTCCAGTAATGAATATGTTTTTATTTTTGAAAAGTCAAACAGATCAAACCTTGTTTTATAAGGCCCTGTCAGTCTTCCCTTTTTCCCAAAGAGCGCTTCTTCGATACACATACAAAGGATATGATATACTTTTACATGATTTTCTTGGATCTGTGCTGTATCACCGCCAATAGTTTTTATGGATATATCTGCTTGACCGGAGAGAGGTTCTCCGGGATTACCTGTCAGAGAAACCGTTTTAACTCCGATCTGCCGGGCTGTTTGAAAAGCGTTTTGAATATTTTCGGCCCTGCCGCTTGTGGATATTCCCAGGAGCACATCGCCCTCTTTCCCGGAAGCAAAGAGCTCCTGCGCGAACTCTAATCCTTTCTGCTTGAAATCATTTCCGACAGCAGAATACAGAGCCGGATTATTTCCCAGCACCCAAACCGGAACTCCGGCTTGAAGACCCAGACTGCTCTTGATCAAGCCTGTTCGTTTGATCTTGAACGCCTTAAGAAGCTCTGCTGAAATATGAAGGGCATCGCTCATACTCCCCCCGTTTCCGGCAATATAGAGTTTATTCCCTTTTTCAAAAGTCCTGCAAATAAGATCTATAGCTTCCTTAATCTTTTTCTCTGCTTTTTTAAACTCTGGGTTCTTGTTTATCAATTCTTCAATAATCTGGTTTTCATTCATCGTTTTCATGAAAATTATCCTTATCAACCGTGTGTTTTATTGTTTGTAATCCTTTAGTTCTAAAAATCTCCCTTTAATTGCGGCTATGAAAAATGATACAGTAATTCTACTTGAAAATAAATGAAATTCCAATTGGAGTTAGGCCTATTCCCGTTCCAGTTCTCATTCCCTTTGAACATTAAGCTCAATGGGTTTATAGCCTCCCTTGGTTCTGAAGTAAAATATCAAGATGAGATAGCAGGCTAACATAATGGCAGGAAAGATTGCTACCGTCAAAAGCGCGTTTTTCTTGGCCGAACTGACGACCGTATCGACAACCTGTTTTTCGTCCTGATTGAGAGCTGCCAGTTTATCCTGGTCGACCGTCTGGTATTTGCCAAAGATGCTGACCTTCTCCACTGCAGCCACTCTGCTGTGAATAGCCGGGTTTTGAGCGAGCAGCTCGCTATCGATCTGCCGGTCCTGAATATTACCAAGAAATACAGCCCCGATCACTCCCACGCTCAACATGCCCATCCCAGCGATCAAATTTATAGTCAGTGCACCACCTTTAGGAAATCGTTCGGCTGTAACTCCCAGCATGGTCGGCCAAAAGAATGCCTTTCCAAAAGCGTAGATCGTCGCTGCGAAAAAAATCATAATGCCTGCTGCCATGGACATAAAAACAAGGCCGACTACAGCGATAGCGCTGCAAACAGCTAATAATCCCAAAGGAGAAAGCTTGCGAACAATCGGCCCGGACAGGAAGCGCAGAACCATCATGATGAATGCGGTATAGATCAAGACCCAGGCGGGCTGCAGTCCCATTTTTCCCATTACAGGTGTAACAAGCTCGGTGATCCAGCTGTCTGTTCCCAATTCGGTCGTGGCCAGCGGCAGCATGATCAACAAAAGGAAAATAAACATGGGATGTCCCAGGGATCGCACATAAATTGCATAAGCGATGATAAGAACAGCAGCGACAACGACCATGATTAGAAGAGACCAATGAAAGATACGGCCGATCTCTGCGATCATGATGCTTACAACCAGCACAGCGCCGATTATCCCTGTCTCCTGGAGCATGGCCTTATAGGAGATGCCTGCTTTGACACGTTCTTGAACCGGGAATTTGGCCCGAATCATCATCAATCCGTAAATAACCGCTGGTAACAGGACCAATCCTACCTTCCATCTCCAATCCAATCCAGGCATCAGGATTAAGATCAGCAGTCCTCCCAAAACCATTCCTCCGGGCCAGCCGGCATGAAGAATATTCAGCCATTTGGTTTTTTCCTTGGAATATACAGTAGCTACGACAGGGTTGATCACTGCCTCTACAGTGCCGTTTCCTATAGCGAGGATAAAAGTTCCCCAATAGAGCATTTGGTAGCCGGTTGCAAAGATTGTGATAATGGCTGATGCAACATGACAGACGAATCCAAAGGTTAACGCCCTTCCATAGCCGATTTTGTCAATGACCAGGCTGAATAAGATGATGCTGAGAGCA
>CBDVEQ010000159.1:0-6001 GCA_965373045.1 uncultured bacterium
TATGACGGGTTTGCGGTGGATAACCACAGCTTCACCCGCCATGCCTTGCATCTGCGCCAATCTCGACCCGTGAATAATCCAGGTTAGTTACGCTATTAATCAAAATTTTCGATGTTTGTTTAATATCTGCCGATAACCTAACACAACTTCTTATATATAATCCAGTAGTTGATGCAAAAGGTTCGAGGATTCAAGTGAAAAGAAGATAGGATTCGAGGATTCGAGGGGTCAAGGATTCAAGTGTTTTTCTTTCTAACGACTTAATAAGTGCATTCGCCTCTCCGTCATTCCCGTGCAAACGGGAATCCAGTCAATTTTCTTTATTTTCATGTCTTATCCTGGTTTCCCGCTTTCGCGGGAACGACGTCTGGCTTTCACCCTTTCCCGCATTTCTTGCAGGCGAGGGAAACGAGCCAAATGGCGATAGACTTTTTGAGTAATATTCTGATAGAATAAAAAAACATTTCCGGAGAAAAAAAGTGAGTGATATTTGTATTGAAACGGTAAATACAAAAAAGGCCTTAAAGGCATTCATCGTGTTTCCCTGGAAAATATATAAGGATGATCCCAATTGGGTTCCACCTCTACTTATGGAGGTAAGGGATAAACTTAATGGGAAAAAAAATCCTTTCTTTGAGCATGCAGAGATGGAACTTTTCCTGGCGTATAAGAACGGAAAACTCGCAGGACGAATAGCTGCTGTCATCGACGAGAACCATAACAATACGCATCACGAGAGGATCATTTTTTTCGGAATGTTCGAATGCATAGATGATTTTGAGGTAGCAAAGAACCTGCTGGATCATGTAAAGGCCTGGGGAATTGAGCGGGGTATGACTGTACTGCGCGGGCCTGTGAATCTCTCTATGAATGATGAATGTGCCTTCCTTATAGAGGGTTTTGATTCCCCTCCTACAATTATGATGCCTTATAATCCACCCTATTATCTGAACCTGATGGATAGATACGGCATGGTCAAAGCCAAGGATCTTTTTGCATTTCTTGTGAAAAAGGAATTCTTGGCTAAAGAAAAGGTGCGTTCAATAATCCGGAGGATAGAAGATAGAACATCCGTCACGCTCAGGAACGTTGATTTAAAGAATATTACAAAAGAAACAGAGAGTATTGCTTATATCTATAATGAGGCATGGAAGGACAACTGGGGGTTTGTTGCATGGACAAAGGCAGAGATAGACCATATGGCAAAGAACCTGAAACGGTTTGCGGATCCCGGATTGATTGTTATTGCTGAAGATAAAGGGCGGCCGATCGGATTTGGATTCGGGCTCCCCAATTATAATGAGATCTTCAAGAAGATGAACGGCCGGTTGTTTCCCTTCGGAATCATTAGATTTCTGCTGCTGAAAAAAAAGATCAAAGGAGTGCGTGCTCTGGTCTTCGGAGTTTTAAAGGAATACAGAAACACCGGCATCAGTTATCTGATCTATTCAAAGATGGAAAAATATGGTCTTGAGGCTGGGTACGAATGGTTTGAGCCCTCATGGCAGCTGGAGGACAATGAAGCGGTCCTTTATTTTTCGAAATCTCTGGGAGGAAATATCTATAAAAAATACCGTATCTACGAAAAATCGTTGGCTTAATAGCAGGGAAAGGAGGCCACATGAATTATGAGAATCTGAAGATAAAAAAAGACAATGGGATCGGATGGATCGTCATCAACCGTCCTGACAAATTAAATGCATTGAATATTAAAACTGTTGAGGAACTGAAAGATGCCTTTACTGCTTTTCAGACCGATGCGGATGTCAAGGTCGTGATATTGACCGGATCAGGAGAAAAAGCATTCATCGCCGGTGCTGATATCATGGAACTGGCGGAGCTCGATGAACAAAACGGCCGGGATTATGTGATAAAAGGCCAGGCGGTTACACAGATCATAGAGAATTTTAAGAAACCTGTTATAGCCGCTATCAATGGTTATGCACTTGGAGGCGGTACGGAATTAGCCCTTGCATGTCATATCCGTTTCGCCTCGGACAATGCCATGATGGGACAGCCCGAAGTCAAATTAGGATTGATTCCCGGGTTCGGCGGTACTCAGAGACTGGCCCGGCTGGTCGGTAAAGGAATAGCAATGGAGCTTATTCTTACAGGAAAAACCATTAATGCGGAAGAGGCTTACAGGATCGGACTGGTTAATAAGGTAGTTACTCAAGACGAGTTACTTGCCGCATGTGAGGCTCTAGCGAATAAGATCATGGTCAATGGGCCTGCAGCGCTGGCATTTTCCATTGAGGCTATAAACAAAGGGCTGGACAAAACTTTGGATGACGGGTTGTTGTTCGAAGCTGGGTTGTTCGGGAAAGCCAGCGCCACAGAGGACAGTAAAGAAGGGACCCGCGCCTTCCTTGAAAAACGGAAAGCGAATTTTACGGGCAAATAAGGAGATCAAGGATGGACACTTACAAGGGAGGATTACAGGCTAAAGGATTGAAGGTCGGCATTATCTTGAGCCGGTTTAACCAGTTTATTTCCGACAGACTTCTCGAAGGGGCTCTCGATGCCCTGAATAAACTGGGGGCCGAGGATAAGGATATTTCCATCTACAAAGTCCCCGGTTCTTTTGAAGTGCCAATGCTGGCCAAAAAATTGGCTAAAACAAAAAAGATGGATGGAATTCTATGTCTTGGGGTTTTAATCAGAGGAGACACTCCTCACTTTGATTTTCTAAGCGCAGAAGTGACAAAAGGATTGGCTCAAGTCTCCATGGAGGAAGGACTACCTGTTTCTTTCGGGATCCTGACTGTAGAAACTATCGAACAGGGGATAGAACGGGCAGGGGGCAAGGCAGGTAACAAGGGATATGATGCGGCCTTTGCTCTTGTTGAAACCTTGAATCTGGTTAAAAATGCAGGACTTGAATGAGATAAAACTTTATGGGCAAAAGACGAAACGCCCGGGAAAGCGCTCTTCAGGTCTTATACCATCTGGATTTTGATGATATTCCCTCAGAAGATGCGCTGCGCCTGTACTGGAAAGAAAGAAAGGCCCCTGATGACGTCAAGGACTATACAGGTTGGATTGTATCTGGCATAATGTCCCATCGTAAAAAGATCGATGAGATCATTCATTCCCATTCAGACAATTGGCGGATTTCCCGAATGGCTGTTGTTGACAGGAATGTATTAAGGATTGCTGTCTTTGAGCTTGTTTTTGAAAAAAACATTGCAGCGGCTATCGTTCTTGATGAGGCGATCGAGATTGCTAAAAAATTCAGCAGTGAACAGGCCGCCAATTTTGTAAATGGAATTTTGGATTCGATCAACAAAAACATGAAAACGATCAAAAAGACCTTTGAGGATAAAGAAAATGACGGACACCGAGGAAAATCAAAACATTCCTAGCCCAGGTACACCATCAGATGTAAAGAAGACAGAGCAGGAGATAGTACGGGAGGCCAAGCTTAAAAGCCTTGCTGAATCAGGAGTGGATATATTTCCCTATAAGGCGGATGTAACGCACACAGTCTCTGGCATTGTTTTCAAATATTCTGATTCCTTAAAAGAGAATCTTGAAAAAAAAGAGGTCAAGGTTAAGGTTGCGGGACGATTGCTTTCCATCCGGCGGATGGGAAGAGCAACTTTTTTCCATATTTCAGACAGCCGCACAAGGCTTCAAGCCTATATCCGCGAGGATAAAGTTGGCAAAGAGAATTATGAATTGTTTTCTCTTCTGGATATCGGGGATATCCTGGCTGTTGAGGGAGTGTTATTTAAGACAAGGACTGAAGAATTGACGGTTTTAGTCAAGTCTTTTACTTTCTTAGCCAAATGTCTGCACCCGTTACCTGAAAAGTGGCACGGCCTTCAAAATGTGGAGATCCGATATCGAAAGAGGTATCTGGATCTGATTATGAATCCTGAACAGGCTGATGTTTTCAGACTGCGCAGTGCCCTGATAACACAGATCCGGAATTTCTTTGATGAACGGGGATATATCGAAGTTGAAACGCCCATGATGCAGGCTCTTCCCGGAGGTGCGCTGGCCAGGCCCTTCAAGACATTTCACAATGCCCTGGGCATCGACCTGTTTCTTCGGATCGCGCCGGAACTGTATCTGAAACGTTTGGTTATAGGCGGATTCGAACGAGTGTATGAGATCAACCGGAATTTCCGCAATGAGGGGATATCATCTGAGCACAACCCTGAATTCACAATGCTGGAATTTTATCAGGCTTACAGCGATTACAACGATATGATGGACATGACTGAGGAACTTATCTGTGATCTGAGTGTCAAGCTTCTCGGGAAAGAGACTATCACCTACAGCGATTTTGAAATATCTCTGAAAAGGCCCTGGAAAAAGATCAAATTTATGGATGCACTGTCCCAATACAGCGGGTTTCCCCGCGAAAAATTTAAGGACAGAAAGGAAATCATTGCTCTTGCATCTGAACTGGCGCCGGATAAAACACCGCTGTCATATGGAAATGCCCTGGATGTATTATTTGACAAATATGTCAAAGATCATCTGATAGACCCGACTTTTGTGACCCATCTGCCCAAGGAGATATCGCCGCTGGCTAAAGCATCACCGGACAATCCTGATGAGGCGGAAAGGTTCGAATTGGTTATTGCAAGAATGGAAATCGCCAATGCATTCAGCGAACTGACCGATCCTGCTGAGCAGAAAAAACGATTTGAACAGCAGGCCGAAGAGCGGAAAAAAGGAGATGAAGAATCTCATCTTATCGACTTGGATTATGTCAATGCTCTGGAATACGGTCTTCCTCCCACTGGCGGGGAAGGGATCGGTATCGATCGCCTTGTCATGATCCTGGCCAATCAAAAATCTATTCGTGAAGTCATACTGTTTCCGCTGCTGCGGCCCAAAGGCGATTTTTCCGGATGAAGGGTCCATGAATTACGAGTGGTTTATTGCCAGACGCTATCTGACGGCGAAGCGGAAACAGGCCTTTGTATCCGTTATCACCATTGTTTCAGCCCTGGGAATCTGTATCGGAGTTATGGCCCTGGTTATTGCCATCGCCCTGATCACTGGTTTTCAATCCGATGTGCAGGACAAGATCCTCAGTTCGACATCCCACATCATGGTATCTGACCTTGTCGGAGACGGGATCGAGGATTATCCTGATCTTATAACCCGAATAGAAAAAGTAAAAGGCGTGGAGACTGTTTCTCCCGTTGTTTTCAGCCAGATACTGCTTAAAGGTTCCTACAGGATGCACGGGGCTATGTTAAAAGGTGTCGATTTTGAGCGCGAAGTCCGCACTTCCTCCTGGCTGCGGCAGTTGGAGAGAGGGAATATTCCGGAAAAGGGGACAAAGCGGCCAGGCATTCTCTTGGGAAAACGGCTGGCACAGGAGGTCGGCGCCGGACTGGGGGATGTGGTGACGGCGTTCACATCTACAACCAGACTCTCCCCTATGGGCCCAATGGCCAGGATGAAAAATTTTGTGGTAAGCGGGATCTTTAAAACAGGGCTTCACGAGTTTGACTCGACCACAGCCTTGATCTCACTGGAAACCGCACAGGCTGTACTCAAGCTGGAAGACAGGATCAGCTATTTCCAGGTCCGGATCGATAATATCTTTCAGGCTTCAAGGATTGGAGATCGTATTAAAGATTCCCTGCCTCCTACCATCTACATCACGACCTGGATGGAATTGAACAAATCTCTTTTTTCCGCTTTGAAGCTGGAAAAAACCATTATGTTTCTGACTATCAGTCTGATCGTTTTTGTTGCAGCGCTGAATATCATCGCTTCCCTGATCTTGATGGTTATGGAGAAGACACGGGATATCGGGATCCTGATCGCCCTGGGAGCCACATCCCGAAATATCCAGCGCATATTTTTTCTTCAGGGAGCAATGATCGGCGTAATCGGTACTATTTCAGGTGTTACGCTGGGCTTGATCTGGTGCTGGCTGGCCAATACATTCCAGCTGATCAAGGTTCCGGTGGAAATCTATCAGATAGCATTTGTACCATTTTATATCAAAATATTGGATTTATTGTTG
>CBDVEQ010000160.1:0-5985 GCA_965373045.1 uncultured bacterium
GAAAGGCGGAAAGAAGCTTAGGCGTCTGAGCGACAAAAATAAACGCACAGATTCCCCAGAGCATAGGGATCACTCGCCTGGCAAGATAGGATATGGAGCCCCATGCATAGAGCTGTTTTGCCACCTTTGGAGTTTTTACAGATAGCGCTCGCTGTGTACCCGACTGCCACAAAGCACCGGCTGAAAAGGTGAGGACCACCATAAATATAACATAGATAGTCCCAAAATCCGATCCTTCAGCGACAGGGTTAAACCAGGCTATACTATTGGCTGCCTCCGGGGCTTTGAAAAGGTTGCTCCAGCCGATCTTGTTGATAACGAAAATTGAGGCTATGATCATTCCAACAGAGAGGACGATGAACTGCAGAAAATCGTTCAGGACAACGGAGACCATGCCTCCCAGCACTGTGTAGATAAGAACCATGATTAGCATGGCAGACATAAACAGCTTGAGCCCGGCCGGATTGCTGTAACCCGTCACTCCCATCATGAATCGTGCTCCGGCCTGTAGAAAAAGCCCCATGTTGAGGATCCCTCCCAGAGCCAGTATAATGCCTCCAACCCACCGAACACGCCGGTTGAAGCGCTTCTCATAGAACTCGGGAATAGTCATGATTTTCAGGGAACGCAGTTTATAGACAATAAATCCCGTCAATCCAATGGCAAGGATGCAAACAGTTTCTATAACGCCGATATGGAAGGCTGAAAAACCATTTCTGAATCCGAGTTCTGCGTTGTACATGACTGTTATCAATCCGAGTTCTGTTCCAGTTAGAGTAGCTATGGCAATAAAAAGCCTCAGAGAACGGCCGGCTACGATAAAATCGCTCAACTGGCGAACATATTTTTTAACCCACACGCCGATCACGACCGGGATGCAGATGTAGACCAGAACGATGATCCAGTCGATGGTTTTAAAGTTGGTAGCGAAAACATCCATCAGACAGGGCCTCCTTCGGAAAAAGACTTTATTTTGACATTTTAATGTTTTTTTCACTATAATAAAAGCAAGCTGCTGGCTGGAGAGGAATCCTCCTTAGCCCCGCTTCCTTTTCCAAATCTTGGCGCCTCGACAGCCAGCGCTGTTTCATCAGCAAAATACTATTATTGAATCCTTGAACCCTTTTTTTCAACATATCGCAAATTTTTATGAATAATTTAGAGAGTCTGCTTTATTCACAAGTCGATATGCGCGACGTGGCGTATGAAGCCGTATTCATATACTGCGAATGCGCCGCAACAAAGAAGATCGGCTTGCCCGGAGGGTAAAAAGTTGTGATATATGAAATAATTTTTTAGATGATTGTGTTAATGTTGAAACATATCGCAAATTTTTATGAATAAAGACAGAATCGATATAAACAGATGTGCAGGCTTGAACGTAATAAATAATGAATCAGCTGAAATAGTGAACATAGATCATTTACGAATAAGTAATATGGAAGAAAAGGAATTGATCCGCAGCTGCCTTAATGGCAACTTACAGGATTTTAAAAGGATCATGGACATGTACAGAGGAAGGGTTTTAGCAATGGCCATAAACATACTGGGCAACCGGGAGGATGCAGAGGATGTCTGCCAGGATTCCTTTCTTCGCGTATATAACAATCTGGACCGCTTTGATTTTCAAAAGAACTTCAAAGATTGGCTTTACACAATTCTCTATAACTGTTGTATGGATGTATTGCGGAAAAGACGCCGTTTTTTCTCTTATTATCAGAAAAAAGCCGGAGAGATAAGAGAAGTTCAGCGCAGCAAGTCTGAGCAGGCGTCTGAATGTCAAAAATTACCTCAGCATTTCTTACAGGGCCTCAGTCCCAAGGAAAGGGCTGCTGTTGTGCTGTGGGCTAGTGAATCCTATACAAGCGAGGAGATCGCCGGCGTATTATGCTGTTCCCCGAGTACTGTTAGGGTTTATCTCTATAAAGCGAGGAAAAAGATTAAAAATCTTCTGGAGGAGAAGAATGTTTAAATGTAAAACGGTTGAATTTCTGTTCAGATTTTTGCCGTTCCAGTATGGGAGGGGTTTCCTGATCCGGAGGCATATGGAGAAATGTCCTCGGTGTCAAGAGCGTCTGGCCAGCATGGAGGAAGTGAAAAGACTTCTGGTAGCGGAAGAAAATATTGCAGCAAAGATCGACCTGTGGCCGGCTTTTAAAGGGAAAATAGAACAGGCAAAGGGAGGCAAGTCGCCTCCTCTTCTGTTAATGCGTAGGAAATGGGGGTTCAGACTGGCCGGAGCGTTGACTGTAATTCTGGCCGGAGCGTTGATCTATTTGGGTGTGGATCACAGAAAGAGTGGAACAGAAATAAATAATCCGGAATCTTTTTGTATCCAATATATCAAAGTAAATGATCAGCCCGCACAAGCATTTCTTTTTCAACCCAAGGATTCGGATATGGTCTTTGTGTGGGCCGAAAAAAAATCATATAAGGAGAGTTAAAGTGAAAATAAACAGGGCTGCTATTTTTATTGTTGTTTTTCTAACCCTGGGATGTCTGACCCTCCAGGCGGCTGAATATCTGGATGTCAAAGTGCGCTTTTTTGAAGGCGCCCGCAAGGGAAAGATAGAGCCGCGTGCAGCAGTAACATCGTCTTTTTTGAATCCCACTTTTTCAGCCACTATCCCTTCGAAATTTTTACTGGCGGATGAAAAAGACCAGATCAAACGTGTTTTTAATCTCAAGGAAGTCAACCTGATCACGGAATCCGACCTCAGTTTCACCGGGGAAAAGGGCAAGTGGAAGACCAAGATGAAAACGCAGAGGTTTCAGCTGAATGGGCAAAGTTTCTTTTTTATTCTGGCGCCGGAGGAAGTGAAATATCCTTACTCATCTATAGGAAAAAATGTTGTCCACACCCTGCAGTTCCGGATAGTGGTTTATGAAAAAGCGGAAGAGACAAAACACGCTCTTCTGGACACTCAGTTTTTCCTGCCGGAAAAAAATCTGGCCGTCTTTGGTTTCGAGGACAAGAAAGGAAACCCGTATTTTATGTCGTTCCAGATCGCTCGATTTAAAGGTGCAGCGCCTCCTCCTCCTCCCCCCCCGCCTCCTCCTGCTAGAAAATACAAAGATTTTGCCACCAAAGAAGAGATCAAGGAATTTACCAAAGGGGCTGTTCGCATTGAGGGAGATTTGAAGCCTCCAAAATTGCTCAAGCAGGTGGATCCGATCTATCCGGAAAAGGCAAGACAGGCCAGGGTAGCAGGAATCGTTATTCTTGGAGTCCGCACGGATATCTATGGACGTGTCAAAGCGGTTAAAATCTACCGGAGCAAAAGCCCTCTTCTCAATAAAGCGGCTGTTGCGGCTGTAGAGCAGTGGGTCTATGAGCCTCTTTTAATTGATGGAAAACCAAGGGAGGCTCTATTCACAGTGACGGTAGTCTTCAAACTGAAAGACAAGCCTGTGGAAAAATATGAGAAGCCCAAACTCATTAAAAAAGTTGATCCCATCTATCCCAAAGAGCTGCGCAAACAGATGATCCAGGGAATCGTTATCCTTGAAGTAACGACCGATATTTTCGGCATACCGGCCAAGGTTGAGGTGTTGAAAAGTGAAAATTCATTGCTCAACCAGTCCGCTATAGATGCGGTAAAACAGTGGGTCTATGAACCGTATATCAGAGAAGGCAAACCTGTTCCCGTCGTCTTTACTGTAACGGTGCGCTATAAACTGAAATGACCTGTTGGTATGCATAAGCCGGGCTGGATTGCCGTAATGGTAACCAGTCCGGTGCTGGCGATATGCCGGTTGTCATCATCATCTTCCGAATCATCCGGGCAAAGGAGGCATTTGCAGGAGGATATGCCCACGATCCCGACCACCAGGATAATAATAAATATAACATTCAGAAGTTTTTTATACGTCATGTTCCTTCTCCTTCCATAGCTTTTATGGGCGAGGCTAAGGGCGGTTCACTTTGGAGTAATCCAGTTCTGAACCTAATAAACTGTGAGGGATAAGATAGATCAGGAGCAGAAGTGCTGAAGCGCCCAGTACCCATCTCCGTGCCGGTTTTCCCTTGCGTCCCATGATCAGGGCCAAAATCCAGCCGATCATGGCAATAAGGGTTTTATTGTCCGTAAGATCGGTCCCGAAAGGAATCCCGGTCCAGAAAGCCCCGAAGGCAAAATGCTGGACCAATGGTCCCAGGATTATTCCTCCCGTAAAAAGAAGGCCTACCGTCCATAAAACAAGTTTCCGGGGATTGCTTTTCGGATCCAACGCCGCGATCCCCGCACGTGTGGAAAAGAGCATGGCCAGGAACATGATCAGAATATGAGGGAGGAGGACATAGTCCGGTACGTGTCCCTTAAAACGGATGACGATCGGATCTTTTCCAGTCAGAGGATAGTCCTTTTCTTTGTACGTCAAAACGACTTGGTACGCAAGCTTTCCGGCAGCAGGCTGATGGGGGAGGGAAGCGATCAGGCCTTCTTCGTCCTGAGTCATGGCGATTTGTGTCCAATCATCAGAAGTTTTGAATCTTTTATAGAGGAGATGTCCCTGTATTCCCTCTATGTCAGCCGGGATCAGGACCTCGCAGTCCTTTTCTGTTTCATGACTGCGCGGCAGCCTGAAGGAAATATCGCTGCTCTCGATCTGGACCTGACCGCGATAGGGATGTGTAGGACCGGTCATCCGCTGGTAAACAGCAGCACTAAATGTGATAATAAAAGCTAAAAACCAAAATAGGAATTTTTTAATAATATAACCTCAAGACTCTTTTTTTTGGCCGTCTTCCTCTATGGGAAGGTCTAAAAGTTTAACCGCGCTTTCGTACATCTGCTTTAAGGATTTTTTGGACTCCTGAAGTTTTTCCAGTTTCTGACGGGTCTCGGTTATGATCTTCTGCATTTCCGCATCAATTTCGTTGATCTGGCTTTTTACTTCATTCATTGTTTTTTTATAGAGATCTTCTTGTTCTTTGGTTATGGCCATTCCAGGCTCCATATTAAAACCGGGATAATTCCAGGCTAAGAGATAATTAATATAACAGAATTGGACTGAACATGCCAGATTCCAATTGATTGCAAATCATCTATTTTGTTTTTATACTGTTGAGGTAATGGAAGAAGCAAGTAAAAAGGCTGTTCTCACTGCATTGTTCTGTAATATGGGAATAGCAGTTTTTAAAATTATTGCGGCTCTTATCAGCCATTCTTCCTCCATGATGGCTGAAGGATATCATTCGATCTCCGATACGTTCAATCAAGTTCTTTTACTGATAGGTTTGAAACGCGGCAGGAAGAAGGCCAGCGCCCTGCATCCTTTTGGTTACGGGAAGGAACAGTTTTTCTGGTCCTTTGTTGTAGCCATAATCCTGTTTGGAATAGCCGGCACTCTTTCGATAAGGGAGGGCTTTCATAAATTCCATCACCCGGAACCAATAAACCATATGTGGCTGAACTTTTTAGCCATAGCTGTGGCCATGTTTTTTGAAACGATTGCATTCAGGGTGGCTCTGAAAAAATTTAAAGAAGAGATAAAAAGGGAGAAGCACAATAACTGGATTGAGGGATTGAAAAACAGCAAAGATCCTGTCATTCTGACGGTTCTGTTTGAGGACGCTCTAGCGCTTTTTGGGCTGGTTATTGCAGCTGCTGCTTTGGCGCTTGTCCAATTCACCGGGCTCCTGGTCCTGGATGCTGTTGCCTCTGTGATCATTGGTGTTCTCCTTATGGTTTTTGCTCTGTTCCTTGCCAATGAGACTAAAAAGCTGTTGGTCGGTGAAAGTATAACTCCAAAAAAGCGGAAAAAGATCTTGAAGATCATGAGATCTTATACAGAGATCAACAGGGTGATCAGCTTGAAGACAATGCATCTGAGTTCCGAAGAAGTTCTGATTGCAGCGGAATTGAATTACAAAGATGACCTGGTCACGGACGAGATCGAGGCGATCAACGACCGGATCGAGAAAGAGATCAAAACCATTTTCCCGGCTGCCAAGATCTATTTAGAAGCGGAGAACACCGAATC
>CBDVEQ010000161.1:0-5935 GCA_965373045.1 uncultured bacterium
CTTTGCAGCGCCGGTTGTGGTCGGAATCTGGGACAGGGCAGCCGCACGGGCCCGTCTTAGGTCTGTGTGAGGAAGATCCAGTATCCTCTGGTCATTTGTGTAGGAATGGATCGTAGTCATGAACGCCTTTTCTATGCCGAATTCTTCGTGAAGAATTTTTACAGCAGGCGCCAGGCAATTTGTGGTGCAGGAAGCATTGGAAATGATGTAGTGATCTGCTGGGTCATAGATTTCTTCGTTGACACCGAGTACCAGTGTGGCATCAGGATCCGGCGCAGGAGCAGAGATGATGACTTTTTCTGCTCCGCCGCTTTCAATATGTTTGGATGCGTCCTGCCGTTTACGGAAAAAGCCGGTGGATTCGATGACGACTTTCACTCCTAGATCTTTCCAGGGAAGAGCTGCCGGATCTCTTTCAGCAAATACCTTGATTGTTTTATTGTTGACTGTAATCGCATTATCAGATGCACTTACATCGGCATCCAAAATCCCAAAAATGGAATCGTATTTTAATAGATGAGCAAGAGTTTTGCTGTCTGTGATGTCATTAACTGCGATGATCTCAATATCTGGATCATTAAAAGAAGCCCGGAACACACAGCGTCCTATACGTCCAAAACCATTGATTCCAATTTTAATACTCATGTTCTTTCTCCTATTTCAAATTAGCCTGAAATATTCCAGTCAGTAAATCTTTTAGCATATATTTTGCAGTTTAGCAAGAATTGGAAATTATGCCGAAATATACTGATTTTGATGGATTAAGATTGAAAAAGACAGCCAAAAACAGTACATTCTTTTTGGATGAAAAAAACAAGTATTCTAGCTCATTCCGAAGAGGAAACATTTCAAATTGCCGGAAAATTGGCAAAAAACCTTAAGGGTGATGAAATTTTGCTTCTGACCGGGGAATTGGGGGCAGGGAAGACCGTTTTTACAAAAGGTCTGTGCTTTGGCCTCGGATTGAAGACTAATAATCATGTATGCAGCCCTTCCTACACATTGGTCAATGTCTATGATGCCAAGTTCCGAATTTTTCATATAGACCTCTACCGTCTGGTTAGCAAGGCGGATATTGAAGACCTGGGATGGGAAGATTATATTGGAGAGGGTATTATAATCGTAGAATGGGGGGAGAAAATGGAAATAAAATTTGACTGCATCCGGGTCAGGATCGAGGTTTTGGCAGGAAACAAAAGAAAAATATTCATTGAGGACCCATTTGATGGTTCTCATTACAAAGGAGCTTAAAACATGGAAGTAATTCAAGAAGTTTATCAATTCGTAGTTGAAAATAAGTATCTGAGATTTTTGATGATTGTCTTAATTTCATTTCTGGTGGCGTATCTTGTAAAGGTGATTTTCAAAAAAATACTGAAACCTTTGGCTCTTAAAACAAAAACAAAGGTGGACGATCTTATCATTAAAAGCCTTGCATCCATCATCTTTTATATCGTTCTTGTATTGGGGGTCGGGATCGGTATCCAGCATTTCGATTTCAACAAGGCCATTCTGGAAAATATAATAGATACGATTCTGGTTCTAATAATTTGTTTGTTTTTGATCCGTATTATCAGAGATTTTTCACAACACTGGCTGAGTGAGTGGAAATTCATGACAAAATCCTCGGTGGATGAGCGTGTCATTTCATTATTGCAAATGATTCTGAAAGCGATAGTCATTATTCTGGGCATCTTCTTTGTTTTCAGCGCCTGGAATATCAACCTTACTCCGCTTCTGGCCACGGCAGGAATTGCAAGTCTGGCAATCGGGCTGGCTATAAAGGACTCCCTCAACAATATTGTAGGGGGGATTCAGCTTGTGTTGGATAGGACATTCAAGGTCGGGGACAAAGTTGAAATTGAAGGAGGGCAGACTGGAGTCATCCTGGACATAGGACTTAGAAGCACAAAATTGAAAACCTATGACAACGAGGTGATATACATTCCCAACGGTATTCTGGCCAATACCAAGATTAAAAATTTCACTCAGCCGGATCTGTCTATCCGGGTGAATGTCAAGTTTGGTGTGGAATACGGTTCTGACCTGAAGAAAGTGAATAATATAATTTTAGACACAATTCAAAATATTGAAGATGTTCTGAAAGAACCTGCTCCTGCTGTCCAATTCCTGAACATGTCAGACTTTTCACTGGATTTTGTTGCCAGAGTCTGGGTGAAGGAATACTCCGGGGCCTATTCCATGAAATTGAAAGTCACGGATGAGATCTATAAAACCCTCAGCAAAGAAGGTATCGGGATTCCGTTCCCGACTCAGACGATATACACAAAAGGAATTGATAAGTGATCCGGGAGGAACAGAGCTATGATAGATAAAGTAAAAGAAAGAATCCGTGAGGTCAAAGATTTTCCAAAACCTGGGATCGGTTTTAAGGATATTACTCCACTTATTGAGGATGCAGGATCATTTCATCATGTCATTGACCTTTTGGCAGAATGGGCGGAGAAACTAAAACCTGATATCATCGCCGGTATCGAGTCCCGAGGATTTATTTTTGCGGCTCCTGTTGCTTATCAATTAAAATTGGGATTGGCTTTGATCAGGAAAAAGGGGAAACTTCCTTATAAAACAGTCGGGGTTAGAGCCCCGAATGAATATGCCGTTGAAAATTTCGAGATGCACATTGATTCGGTTGATGAAGGGCAGAGGGTGGTTGTTATTGATGACCTGATCGCCACCGGTTCCTCATCCATAAGCGCTGTCGATCTTGTAAAAAAGCTGGGAGGGAATGTTATCGGATTCGGCGTTCTTGTTGATCTGGAGTTTCTTAAAGGTGTAGAGGCGATCCACAAAGCCCATCCGGATGCAGAGATATTGTCTTTAATCAAGTTCAATGAGTGAAGACTGTGAGTGGGGATCATGAAAGCTTTTTTTGAGAGAGTTTTTAAGCTGGAAGAAAACAATACAACTGTCCGTATAGAGCTTTTAGGGGGTATGACCACTTTTATGACCATGTCCTACATCATTTTTGTCCAGCCGGCGATACTATCATCAACAGGGATAGACAGAGGGGCCGTGATGTTTGCCACATGTATTGCCAGTGCACTGGCAACTCTGCTGATGGGTCTTATTGCAAAATATACTATTGCGCTTGCTCCCGGGATGGGACTGAATCTTTTCTTCGCTGTAACAGTGTGTGGTGTGATGGGATATTCCTGGCAGGTTGCCCTGGGAGCTGTCTTCATATCCGGGGTCATATTTATGATCTTGAGCGCACTGGGTCTATGGGAGAAACTGGTCAATTCTGTTCCGGCTTCCCTGAAACATGCTATTGCTGTGGGAATAGGTTTATTTATCGCACTCCTGGGCCTTGAGTATGGAGGCATTGTTGTGGACACACCGGGAGTTTTTATCGGACTTGGCGACTTGACCAGTAAACCCGTTCTTGTTGTTCTTGCGGGAGTTATTGTGACCGCGGTCCTTTTAGCTCGAAGAGTCCGCAGCGCAGTTCTTTTAGGAATCCTTGTAACTGCGGTTCTAGGAGTTGTTGTTGGTGTTGTTAAATATCAAGGAGTTTTGGCCGTTCCTCCAAGTATCACTCCCACACTGTTCAAACTGGATATTATCGGGGCCTTTAAAACCGGTATTTTGACTGTGGTTTTCACATTCTTTGTTATCGACCTTTTTGACACCATGGGAACTTTGATCGGCGTAAGCGCTTCTGCAGGACTATTAAAGAAAGGAAAACTACAAAGAGCAAACCGGGCCATGTTGTCTGATGCGATTGGAACAGTGTGTGGCGCCCTTTTGGGAACCTCTACTGTGACCAGTTATATTGAGAGCTCTACAGGGATAGCACATGGAGCAAGGACCGGGCTTGCGAATATTTCCACTGCATTTTTTTTCTTGATAGCACTTTTCTTCAGCCCGCTTGCAGAAATGATCGGTGGGGAGATCGTCTATAAAGGAATGTCTCTGAAACCGGTCATTGCTCCTCCACTCATTATCGTAGGATACTTCATGATGAAAAGTGTTTCTTTGATCGATTGGGACGATGTCACTGAAGCCATCCCCGCTTTCCTGACGATCGCTATTATCCCGCTGACTTTGAGCATCACTGATGGGATCGCCTTTGGATTTATTTCTTTGGCCGTTTTGAAACTCGTTTCAGGAAAAGGAAAGCAAATCCACTGGATGATATATTTTTTTGCAGGGTTATTTATTATTCGTTATATCATCTAACCTGGATTATTCATAAAACCTGGACTATTTACGAGCCGATCTTATCCCATCTGCTGCGATGCCGTCCGTTCGCAGTATATAAATACGGCTTCACGAACAGCCTCTTGCAGATGCATCAACCTCGACTCGTAAATAGTCCAGGCACTTACTTCAACAAGACACAATAAAAATACTGTGACAAGCAATTAATAAATTGTTAGAAAGAAAAACCCTCGACCCCTCGAATCCTATTTTTATTACGGGAATCCATACTTATAGGTTCATAAGCCATAAAGCTATGCAACGAATTGGAAACAAGGGCCGTAATAAAGTATGATACAACTTATGATGATATGATTCTGGTAATTCCAGCGTTAGATATAATAGAATATAAAAGTGAGGAAAATTTCCGGTGAAGAGGTGAATTATGGTTTTTTCCAAGAAATTTCTGACAATTGTTTTAATAGTTATTGCAGCCGCCGTTGTGGTTTATTTCGTGTTTTTTAATACAGGTGCTGATCGATCCCAAGGCGATTCTTCAGAAGACAGCTCAGAGACTGCTGAAAAACCCAAAGAAACCCCTATTCCTGTTAAGGTAGCAACTTCCAAAATAGATGATCTGATTATGAAGCTGAAATCACCGGGTGAAGCAGTGACAAGCATGAAGATTATTGTTAAAGCCGAGATATCCGGTGTTGTGACTCATCTTAATATTGAGGAAAGTCAGCATGTAAAAAAGGGGGAACTGCTTGTAGCTGTCGATGAAGAGATATATAAACTGGATGTTGAAAAACTTGAGGCAGAACGTTTACGGGTTCTCTCGGAACTTCTTTTAGAAAAAAGGTTTGATGAAACAGGAGTTTCTCAGCTGTCCGGGAATACATCGGGTTTGGCGGCATTGGAAACCGAATATGAAAAAGACAGACAACTTTTTGAGGCGGGTAAGATAACGCAAGCTGAATTTGAGAAGACCAGCCGAAAATATGAATATGCTTTAATAGAATCAGGCGGGAAAAAAGATGAGATCATGGCTGCTACAAAAAGACTTACACAGACTGAGATCGATCTGAAAAAAGCACGCATTGAGCTTGATAAAACAAAAATCCGAGCCCCTTTTGATGGGATCATAACAAATATTGAAATCTCTCCTCAAGAACATATATCCAACAGCCAGGAACTGTTCACCCTTGTTAATATCAGCCGGATCCAGGTTTATGCCAAGGTCCTGGAGAGCGAGATAGGAAAGATGAAAGTCGGCCGGAAAGTAGACCTGAAATTCAGTGCCTATCCGGGGCGTGTTTTTAAAGGAAAAGTCAAGGCTATAAGTCCGATCATCAATCCTGATGACAAAACCTGTAATGTTATTATAGATATGGGTAATCCGGATGAAGAAATCAAGCCCGGAATGCATGCTGAAGTGGAAATAGTTGCAGAGATCTATAAAGACAGGATACTGATTCCTCAGGACGCTGTGTTGAGCAGGTCAGGCAGGAAGCTGGCATTTGTTGTTATAGATGATGTGGCTAAATGGAGGTATATCGAGATTGGATTGGAGAACGAAGAATATGCTGAAGTACTTGAAGGGATCAAAGAGGGAGAATTGGTCCTGATCGATGGACATCTTACCCTGGCTCACGATGCGCGTGTTAAAATAATACAATAAAGCAGGCTGTTCAGTCAGACAGGTTGAACGAACTCATTTAAGTTTAAATATAACAGTAACCGTAAAGATAACGCTTCTGGGGCGTCCATT
>CBDVEQ010000162.1:0-5878 GCA_965373045.1 uncultured bacterium
AAGATCTCAGTGGACCCTGATACAAATAAATTGATGATGATTTTTTCCCATACAGAACAAAAAGCTCCACGGCCTCAGGACATAATCAAAGCTCTTCTTCCGATAGAAAACCCTGTTTATATCATGGTGCGTGAAAAGATCATACTGAAAACATGATGCATCAAACTGGATTATTCACAAAAACTTATATAAGGTTATTGGCAATTTTTATGAATAGTACAGGTTAAAAACTTTTATAAATAATTCAAGGTATTTGCTTGACCAAATTTTCCACAAATAATATTATGCATATCACAATGCTCAAATTAGGAGGACACAGTGATAGATTTTGATTTAACTGAAGAACAAAAAGCACTGCAGGAAATGGCTCAAGAATTTTCCAAAAAAGAAATGAGGCCTAATGCTGCAAAATATGATAAGGGGGATGAATGGCCGGAAGAAATCATGCAAGCGGCGTTCAAGGCCGGATTTTTTAGCTGTGAGATTCCTGAAGAGTACGGCGGCATAGGCCTGGGGCATATGGATACAGCCATCATATCTGAAGAGCTTTCATGGGGATGTGCCGGAATGTTTACAACGATCATGGCTACTTCCCTGGCGTTTACTCCTGTAATTCTTTTTGGTACGGATGAGCATAAAAGAAAATATCTGACCCCATTCACCAAAAAGCTTGGTTATGCCGCATTCTGCCTGACAGAAAGAGAAGCTGGGTCGGATGCAGGGGCTTTGAAAACCAAAGCGATAAAAAAAGGGGATGAATATATAATCAATGGTTCCAAGTGCTTTATTACCAATGGCGGCATATCTGATCTTTATGTGGTATTCGCATTGACCAATCCTGAGAAGGGTGCCCGTGGGATGAGCGCCTTTATAGTTCCCAGGAATACCCCAGGTCTCTCTATAGGGAAGGAAGAAGATAAGATGGGTCATAGAGCTTCAAATACTACAGAGGTTTTTTTCGAAGATGTCAGAATCCCAGCAGAGAACCTCCTTGTAAAAGAGGGGATGGGATTTGTAATTGCAATGAAAACTCTGGACCAGACGCGTGCCTCTGTGGGAGCTGCGGGGGTCGGTGTGGCGCGGGCAGCTCTTGAGCATGTGATCGATTATACCAAAACAAGAGTACAGTTCGGAAAGCCAATAGCTCTCCTTCAGAATACAGCCTTTGAGATCGCCAAGATGGCGACCAAGGTGAATGCCGCCAGGCATCTGGTCTGGCATGCTGCCTGGCTTCTGGATGAAGGGAAATCCTCTGGAAAGGAATCGGCCATGGCAAAATGTTTTGGCTCGGATACCGCAATGCAGGTTTCTGTGGATGCTCTGCAGTTGTTCGGAGGATACGGTTACATGAAAGATTATCCTATGGAAAAGCTCGTACGTGATGCCAAGCTTCTTCAGATCTATGAAGGGACGAACCAGGTTCAGAATTTAGTTATATCGAGAGAAGTCATAGGTTCTATTAAATAATTTATTCTTCTGTGATGTATTCGGGAATGATACCGAGGATTTCTATTCCGGCAGATTTTGCAATATCAATCATTTCAATTACTTTAGCATAAGAAACCTTGGCATAAGCGCGGATAAAGATAGTTTTGTCCGATCTTGCAGCATATAAACCAGACAATCTTGACTGTAATGCGTTTAGGGCAATAGGAGGATCCTGATTGATCTTTACAGTGAAGTCTTTTTGCATTGTCAAAACTATAAGACCTTGGGGAACTCCGCCTTCATCTGAAGTCGTTTCTGGGAGTTTGACATCAATGCCTTTCTGAACCATAGGGGTGATAACCATAAAAATGATGATCAAAACTAACAGGATATCACATAAAGGAACGACATTGGGTTCTGCTGTTATGCTCATACCAGTCTCCTTATAATTGTCATAATCAGGAAATTATTTTATGACAAATCCTTCTCACTTGTCAATGCGAAAGTTGATTTTTTTCCATGAGGCATTTATATTGAAAGAGATGAAAGGAGGATCCATGATAGATTTAAAAGTTGAGGTCACTGAGATCAGGGAGCGCTGCGGAGCAAAGCACAAGGTCGGAGATATTTTTTATATTCGGGGGCAGGGGACCATTGAAATTCCGGATGGGAAAAAACTCTGTGTATATGCCTTAAACAGCCTGTTTCCTTTTTTAGCAACAAAACAAAGAGAGGACGAGCTTTCCAATGATGATTGGGTAGCTGAAACAGAATATCTTTATTGTCCTGATCCTAAAGGGGTCACGTTTAAAATAACCACCTTATAATACCGTTATTCCGCTTGTCTCGTTCATCTTGTTTCAATTTCCAGCACGAAAGAATGAACAGTGAACGAGTGAAAAGATAGAAAAAGAGGGTTCAAGGATTCAAGGGTTCAAGGATTCGAGTGAAAAGAAAAGATATAAGAATTTATTGGGTTCGTGAAGTATTATTCTTTTTCTTGAGATTGAAGAGGATCGTTCTGGCATCATAAACAATGAGCAGGGCAAGAAAAATCAACAGAGTGCAGATACCCCCAAGAACGAATTTCGATGATTTGATAAAATGATAACCCTGATAGAAAAGGGCTGCAAGGGTTGTCAACAGCATAAAGTACGCAGGATAGAGAGTATATTTTTTTGGTTTTTTTATCCCAACAAGATAAGAGGTTACAACGATCAATGCAAGCGCCGCTACCAGTTGATTGGATGCGCCGAAAACCGGCCATATGGCTTTGTAACCCCCTGTTGCCCCTAGAGCGGAAGCAAAGACCAATATAAAAAAAGATGCGATCCAGCGGTTTTTAAAAAGTAAGATTTTTTTCCCCAGAAGTTCGGATGTGATCAATCGCCCCAATCTGGTGCTTGTATCCAGCGTTGTTAACACAAAAGCATTCAACATCACCATTCCAAAATAAGTCCCCAAAACCGGAGTGATGACCGGGAGAGAGGATACGAGTTCTCCATACCCGTTGGCAAAGGCTCTGATCGGGTCGTCCAGCTTCAAGATCAGATAATGAAATCCAAGAGGGTTTGCTGTTTTGGTGGGGTCCCAGATGAGCACACCTGCAGCAATAAAGATCACAAGTCCGGCAAGAGCTGCCTCAAGTACCATAGCTCCGTATCCGATCAGTCTTCCACTGCTTTCATTGGGAAGTTGTTTAGCGGTCGTTCCTCCGGCTACGATGGAGTGGAATCCGGATATAGCGCCGCAAGCGATAATCACAAACAGCATGGGCCAGAGCGGCCCTCCTCTACTGGAAAAGGAAACAAATGCGGGTGCATGAATAGGTGGATGGGTCAGGATCAGACCGATATAGCCTATTACAAGGCCAAAAAAAAGGATCCATGTGCTGATATAATCCCTGGGCTGCAATAAAAACCAGACTGGAAGAGAAGATGCAAAAAAGCTGTAGATGATCAGTGTAAAAAACCAGATTGTTTGTGCGGGAATTCCAAGAACATAGGAAGGAAGTTCTATAGGACAAGCTTTGCCCAGATAGATCAGGAGATAAAGAAGGATCAAAGCAGCTCCTGTTCCGATCAGAATATTCATTCCTTTTCGATAGATTAGCCAACCGAAAAGCATTGCCATGATGATCAATCCAAAGGTTGGTATCACGATCTCAGGTTGATTGACAAGAGTTTTAGAGGCAACAACAGCAAAAACGGCGATGACAAGGGAAAGAGTGAGCCACAAAAATATCGAAAAAATGACTTTTGTCCTTTGCCCCAGGGTTTTTTCCGATACATCGGCCAGGGAATGTCCTTTGTTTTGGACCGATGTCATAAGGGAGGTGAAGTCGTGGACAGCGCCAATAAAAACACTGCCAAGAGCGATCCACAACAATGCTCCCAGCCAGCCGAAATATAACACTCCTAACAAAGGGCCCAGGATAGGCCCAGCTCCGGCTATGGATGAGAAATGATGTCCGAACAGCATGGACTTTTTAGCTGGAGAGTAATCAATGCCGTCTTGAAGCTTATGGGCGGGTGTGATGCGGCTGTTATCGATCCCAATGACTTTTTTTGCGATGAAACGGCCATAAATTGCGTAACCGGCAATAAGCCAGGCGATTAATACTGCGGCAATGATCGTTATACTCATTGATCCTCAATTTATTATGTGTTGATCCAGATATGCAAGTTAATCTTTAGACTTAAAAAGAAGATATCCGACCAGTAGCAGGAACGCGGCAAGAGAGATATAATCTCCCAGATTTCCTGGCCAGTGAAGGCCGATACCTTCGGGTTTTTTGCTCAATATAAAAGCATACAGGGCGATGAGAACACCCCCGATACCTTCACCTGCGATAAATCCGGAGCCGAGAAGGATCCCTTTTTCGTTCTTTTTTTTCTTTTTTTCTTCATCCTCCTTGTTTCGGCTGTCGATAAACATCCTGATGAGCCCTCCAACATAGATCGGCGTCATTGTTGAAAGGGGAAGGTACATGCCTACGGCAAAGGGAAGGGAGGGGATTCTCAGTAGTTCAATAACAATGGCAAAAGCTCCTCCGGCAAGAACTAAGCCCCAGGGAAGATCTCCTCCGAGCACTCCTTCGATAACGGTTTTCATCAGGGTGGCTTGAGGAGCAGGCAGCGCTTCTGTTCCAAAGCCGAACGCTTTTCCCAAAAGCCAGACTGCTCCGGCCACTGCAAATGCGGCGGTAATGACTCCAATGAGTTCGGACACCTGCTGCCTTTTTGGAGTGGCCCCGATGATATATCCGGCTTTCAGATCCTGAGATATATCTCCGGCAATGGATGCTCCGACACAGACAATTGTTCCTATCGTTAATGCCGCTGCCATTCCTGTGATGTTTGTCCATCCCATAGCCAGGAAGAGAAGGCTGGTACCAAGCAGTGTGACGATCGTCATGCCTGATGTGGGGTTTGATGAAACTCCTACCAGGCCCACGATCCTGGAAGAGACCGTGGCGAAAATAAATGCAAAAAACACTACGCATATTGCTGCGACGGCACGAATTAACAAGGAGGTATCAAAGCCGATGAGTTTTGGGGAAAAAATGATCGCGCTTGCCACAACAAGAACTCCGGCTCCTATTACAGTAAAAGGAAGATCCCTCTGAGTTCTCTTTGTTTTTACCGGGATTCCATTTTTTTTGAGGCTGAGGTCTTGTATTCCCATTTTCAGAGATCGATACATGGTGGGAATGGATTTGATGACCGTGATGATCCCAGCGAACGCGACTGCACCGGCGCCGAAAAAACGGATATAATTTTGCCATATTTCTTTAGCTGTCATTTCGGCAATACTCAAGTCCGAAGCAGGAAGCAGAGGGCTCTGAAGATGTTCGCCCACATAGGCAATAAGAGGGATTATCCCTAACCAGGAGAGCAGCCCACCCGCAACCATGATAGCGGCGATGCGTGGGCCTAAGATGAACCCAACGCCAAGCAATGCGGGTGTGGGTTCCATTCCGAGTTCCGCCTTCTTAAGGCCAGGGATATTAAGCTTGATCTTTTCTGGCCAGAGATGCAGAAATGAGAGCATGATCTTGTAAAAAAATCCGATGACAAGTCCGAGAATGACATTTATAGCTTTTCCGCCCCCTTCTTCAGCCGCTATGAGTACGGATGCAGCGGCAGTGCCTTCCGGATAGGGAAGTTCTTTGTGTTTTTCGACAATGAGCGGCTTGCGGAGAGGGATCATAAAAAGAACTCCGATAATGCCTCCAAGCATAGCGAGCATTCCGATCTTGATCAGACTTGGATTAAAGCCCCACATGAAAAGGGCGGGAATGGTGAAGATAATGCCTGATGCAAGAGAGGAACTGGCAGAACCGGTTGTCTGAGCAATATTAGCTTCAAGTAAGGAGCTTTTTCCGATAATAGGGGTTAAGACTTTAAATACAGCGACTGAAATAACAGCCAGAGGAATGGCTGTGGAT
>CBDVEQ010000163.1:0-5876 GCA_965373045.1 uncultured bacterium
AGATCGGCTTGCCCGGAGGGTAAAAAGTTGCTATATATGAAATAAATTTTAGATGATTGTGTTGATGTTTAAATGTATCGCAAATTTTTATGAATAATTCAGGCTAAAAAAGGATAGAATCAGATATAATGAACAACCAAACGCCCAAAATATATTTGTTACTGATCATAATCTTTCTTATCTGTACTGCACAAGCCTTTCCGCAGAAAGACCCGGTCGATATCGAAACACTTAAAAAACAGGCACCCAAGGTTTTTATCGACTGCGGAATGTGCGACATCGACTACATCCGCACAGAGATCACATTCGTAAACTATGTCCGGGACCGGAAAGAAGCCCACATCCACGTCCTCATCACAACCCAGCGCACAGGAAGCGGAGGCCGGGAATACACCCTTTCCTTTATCGGGCAGCATCATTTCCAGGATAGCAACGACATCCACCGGTATTTCTCCAACATGACAGACACAAAGGATGAGATCAGGGAAGGCCTGACTAAAGCCCTGAAGATCGGATTGATGAGTTATGTCGCCAAATCCCCCATCGCAAGCCGGATCAAAATATCTTACAAAGATATCGAAAAACCTGCGATCAAAACGGATAAATGGAATTACTGGGTCTTCAGCGCAAGCTTGAGCGGGCGCCTCAGCGGTGAAAAATCCTACAAATCCCGTTCTTTGAGAGGATCATTTTCCGCAAGCCGCATAACTCCGGATCTCAAAATAACCATGTCCCTGTCCGCAAGTCAATACAGGGATGACTTCACTATCGAGAATGAGAATATCGAGAGCACTACAAAAAACATGAACTTCAGCGGCCTGTTTGTTAAAAGCCTGAATGAACACTGGTCAGTAGGAGTTTTTGTGAGGGCGGCCTCGTCGACCTATGAAAACATCCAATTTTCCATCATCCCTGCGCCGGCTGTGGAGTACAATCTATTTCCCTATTCCCAATCCACCCGGCGTCAGCTTCGTTTTCTCTATAAAATTGGATTCAATTCCCTCCAATACAGAGAAGAAACGATCTATGAAAAGACTTCAGAAAACCTGCTGCACGAAGCGCTGTCCATCACTTTTGACATCAAAGAAAAGTGGGGAAGCATCAGCACATCACTTTCAGGATCGCATTACTTTCACGATTTTGGGAAAAACAGGATCAATATTTTCAATATCATTAACCTGCGCCTTTTCAAGGGACTTAGTTTCTTTGCTTTTGGAGGGGGCTCCAGAATACGCGACCAGTTGAGCCTTCCCAAAGGAGAAGCAACTTTTGAGGAGGTGCTGCTGCGGCGTAGACAGATTGAAACAAGCTATAACTACTTCTTTTCAGTTGGTTTCAGTTTCACTTTCGGTTCCATCTATACAAATGTAGTAAACCCACGCTTTGGCTCAAGCGGATACGGTGGTATCTCGATCATCTTAGATTGATGTTATAAAGAGGAGACAAAAGGATGATCAACGAAAAGAAGAAGGGAAAAAAGATGAAGAATAAATCTGTATTCTTAATATTGCTTATTTCTATGTTTTTGTATTTTATCCCCGGAGCAGCGGCTCAGACCGGAGAGGTTAATAACACTTTACAAGAAGTGAGCAAACTCAAAGTTTATATACAAGGGGAAAAATGTGACCTGAATTTCATCCGGAAAAAAATCGGCTTCGCAAACTCCGTCAAAAACAGGGATGCCGCTCAGGTGGAAATCCTTATCACAACAAAAGAGATAGAGGATGGAACCAAAGAATATACAATCGTTTTCACAGGACAGAAGGAATTTGAAAAAGATAACGACAAGCTGACCTATCGCCCGGGTTTGGAGAAAACACAGGAAGTAGTGAACAAGGGTCTGGCCGATACCATCAAGATGGGGCTGATGCGTTATGTGGGAAAGATGCCTATTTTTGAACGGATTTCCGTAGCTTTTTTAGATACAGTTAAACCCACAGATGTAATCGATAAATGGGATTTTTGGGTCTTCAGCCTCAGCGCCAATACATTTTTAGACGGACAGGAACTGTACAAAAGTGGCATGTATTTCGGCTCATTATCCGCCGGCCGGGTCACCCCTGAATTAAAAGTCCGCCTCTCCCTTGGAGGGCATTACTCGAAAAACACATTCACTTACGATGATACAGTCATTGACAGCTCTTCCGACAGCAAAAACTTCAACGGCCTGATCGTCAAAAGCCTCAATGAGCATTGGTCGGTCGGAGCCTATTTCGGCCTGTCCTCATCAACTTACAGCAATACCAAATTCAGCATCGCTCCAGCTCCGGCAGTGGAATACAATCTTTTTCCCTATTCCGAGTCCACCAAACACCAGCTCCGCTTCCTCTACCGGATCGGGTTGATTTCGGTACGCTATATGGAAGAGACCATCTATCAAAAGACAAAAGAAACTTTATTGAAAGAATCTCTTTCGATCACACTGGAAGTCAAACAGAAATGGGGGACCGTTAGCACCTCTCTTACGGGATCTCACTATTTTCATGATTTCAGCAAGAACCGCTTGATGTTGAACGGGGAGCTATCTCTTCGGCTGATCAGAGGACTCAATCTCAATCTGTATGGGAGTTATTCCAGGATCCACGACCAGATATCCCTCGTCAGAGGAGGGTCTTCACTGGAAGAGATCCTGCTGCAGCGAAAAGAGCTGGAGACGACTTACAGATATCGTATCTCTATCGGCCTGAGCTATACATTCGGCTCTACCCGCAGCAACGTGGTCAATCCCCGCTTCGGAACCGGCGGCCAGAGCATCAGCATCAGCTTCTAAAATAGAATCATCTCCAAATCCTACCAAAAAATGATATAGAGTGCTATGGTGATAACAATAACCCCGATCCCAAGATACTTAACCAGAGGGGCCGGCTTCATATCGAACTCTTTTCTGACAGGCATCTGGACAGGTTTTATCAGAGGCTTGAGCCATGTGATCAATGCCATGATCATAATCACCAATCCAAATGTGATGGCCATCCGGTTTAGGAAAGCGATCTTAACCAGAGTAATGGATTCAAATACACCGGAAAAGAAAATGTGAAGAAGGCCGTAGATTGGAACACACCCGAGAAGAGCCATCACTCCCGCTGAAGCAGGAGCTTTTTTAAAGATCAGGCCAAAAACAAAAGCGGCCAGGATCCCAGGCGAGATGTATCCCTGAAATTCCTGGATGTAGGTAAAAATACCGCCGAATTTAGGATTTCCCAAGGCCGGCGCTATAAAACAACCGATCAATACAAAAAGCAGAGTCATAAATCTCCCGGTAGATACGATCGACCTCTGGGAAGCATCTTTTTTCCAGTAGCGTTTGAAGAGGTCCATAGTAAAAATGGTCGAAGCAGAATTCAGCATAGATGCAAGAGTGCTTATAACCGCTCCGGCTATTGCCGCAAACATAAATCCTCGAAGGCCTAAGGGGACAAGGTTCTTGATCAAGAGCGGATAGGCTGCATCAAAGGTTCCCCCTGAACCAGTCATCTGTCCCTTGTATAGCTGAAAAGCCATAATACCGGGAAATACAATTATAAATGGAATTGTTAGCTTAAGGATAGCTGCAAAAATCACGCCCAACTGACCGTGGCGCAGCGATTTGGCGGCCAGGCTTCTTTGGCTGATAAACTGGTTGAGTCCCCAGTAGTAGAAATTTGGGATCCAGAGTCCTATGACAAGCGCAGTCCATGGCAGGATCGGATGGTCTGCGGGAAGGATCATGTGGAGCTTATCAGCATTAACACGAAAAAACTCCGGAACTCCTCCGACCGCAATAAATCCAAGCACCATAATTATCGCACCTCCAATAATAAGCGCTGAACCCTGGAACAGATCCGCCCAGGCGACAGCTTTCAGGCCTCCCCATATAGTGTAAGCCGCGGCTATAGAACCGATGATCCATACGGACGTGGTAAGGTCCAGATCAAAAATCGTCTTCATTGCTAATCCCCCAGAATAGAGCACAGAAGCAATAGTCACGCCTACATAGATAACCATGGTGTAAAAGGCCATGATAGCCCGGGCCGCAGCGTTGTAGCGGTATTCAAGAAACTCGGGAATAGTGTAAATACCGCTTCTAAGAAATTTAGGCAGAAAGAAAAAAGCCACAACAATCAGGGTGATGGCCCCCATCCACTCATAGCTGGCAATGGCCAGGCCAACACTGCCTGCGCCCTGACCGGACATACCGACGAACTGTTCGCTGGAGATGTTGGCTGCTATCAGGGACAGGCCGATAAAGGGCCAGAGAAGGCTCCGGCCTGCCAGAAAGTAATCCTCGCCTGTCCGCTCTTTCCGGCTTTTGTACATACTGACGGAAAGAACGATCACAAAAAAGCCAACAAAAACCGAGATGTCAAGAAATGTTAGCTGCATAATGGTGATAATTTATATTAATTGTAGTAACGAGGCAAGAATTAATGGAGGAGCCTTTGTTTTTGAATTGACGCACTATACTCATCCATATAAACTGAAAACATGCCTGACACTCAAGACAGAGAGGCGACAGATATTCTATCAAGACTTTCCGGTGAATCCGGGATCCCGGTCAAAGGGGCAAAGATCCGCCGCACCTCCTCCCGCTTCTGCCTTGGAGTAGAGCACGGAGACTACAACGGCACCGAGCTTTTTGGCATGGGGACCGACCGGTTCATATGGATGGCCTACAGGCCCAATTCCTCAGGCCGGATACGTATCTTCAGCGGCAACTTTCCTGACGACGGAATCATTGATTTCGAGTTGGGAAACACACCGGCGCCCCGTTCTCCGGAGATCGCAAATACCTGGGGCCGGTTCATCTTCGGTGTGGACCATATCCTACATAAAGAAGGCCACAAGCTGCAGAAAGGCCTGGATGCCATCCTGTATGGCAATATCCCCGGAGGAGGCATGTCCCGCTCAGCCTCTCTGACATTAAACCTGCTGCTCTCCCTTCTGGATGTCAACGGGATCGTTGTCGATGACATGCTCAGGATCGTTGATATGGCCCAGGCTGTTGAAACCGACTACATCGGATCCCCATGCGGTCAGCTTGACCAGATCATGATCCTGTTCGCCAAGGAGGGATTGGGCACGCATTATGATCCGAAAAAGCGCGAGATCAAGTACATTCCGCTGGTGGGAGAACCCGATTTCAGACTGGTCAGCCTGGATACTGGCACAGTGCGACCGGGACTTGAGAAATCAACCTACAGGATCCGCCGGGCGGAATGCGAGGAGTTTGTTTCCATTCTTCAGAAAAACTATGATATAAACCACCTGGCCGACATTAAAGATAAGGATACTTATGACAGGATCTATGCGAAATATTCTGACCAGCATCCTGACTTGTGCGCCCGGTTCAAATACATCTTTCACGCCCAGCAGCGATTTAATCAGATGCTCGATGCCTGGAAACAGGGAGACATTGCTCGGGTGGGCGCCCTGTTCCGCCTGGACGGTTACGGTCTGAGAGACGATTATAATATCTCCGGTCCTGAACTGGAGACCATGTGCGACATCGTGCGTACGGTTGATGGTGTTTACGGAGAACGCATGCTCGGGGGCGGCGACAAAGGAGCCTCCGGGGCCATCTGCCGCAGCAGCAGCATTCCCGATGTGAAAATGGCTGTGGACAGCGCCTTCCCACGCTGCTATCCCTCCCTTGCTGATAAATATGCCGTCCATTCACTTAAACTCGTCGATGGCATAACCACCCTCGCCTGATTGGTAGGAATATAAAGGGTCAAGGATTCAAGAAGTCGAGGATTAGAGGGGTTGAATGAAAGAATAAGAGGCCAAGGGCCAAAGGCCAAAGGCCAATGCAAAAGAGGCCCAAAGCAGCTTAGCCCAAAGCCATTTAATTTACGTCATTCCCGTGGAAACGGGAATCCAGTTCTTTGAGCTCATTG
>CBDVEQ010000164.1:0-5829 GCA_965373045.1 uncultured bacterium
AGACAAAAACCGAGGTCTATGTGAGAACGAGGACTCTTTGGGCCTTCTTCTTGGGTCTGCCGTCGTTTTTATTGATATTCTTTTTCGCCGATAAATTCCTGTGGGCTTTGGACCATGGTGGAGCGGTCAAAATCTGGGGATTGTTCTTAGTCGTCGGCGGCGGAGGCTGTTTTCTGATACTGTCATATTTGCTTTCCCGAGGCAATCCGCGAGCAATCCGTAAGGGCTGGCCGATTATCCTTGCCCTAAACATAACGCCCCTGTTTATGCTCGTTATGACCGTGGTCCTTGAGCGACAGTTAGGGCCTGTGTTGTCCGCGCTAGGTAATTTAATGTTAACCGTGCTGAGTTCTTTTGCCGGGGCTGCGCTCGCCCAGCAAGTCACCCGTCGACGATTGCGCGTTCTGTAGCCGACCAGTCACTCGATAGAATGAAAATAAGCATGGCCGGCCGAATTTCATAAGCTGGCATCTACAGGCGTTATCCTTTCTCTTTTGCCCTTGGCTGTTATCTTGCATTCACTACCACACTTTTCGTCATAGAGCCTCAGAGAAGTTGACATAACGGGGCTTTTCCTCTATAGTATTTTTTTCTAAAAGAGGAGTTTACTTATGGCTATTCATAAGTCCGCCATTCGACAATGGCGTAAAAGTCTGCGCAGAAACCAGATAAACAAAAGAAATAAATCTATCCTTCGAACTCAGATCAAAAAACTGAGAGAAGCCATTCAAAATAAAGATAAAGAAACCGCCGAAAAGTTGCTGCCAGAGACATTTTCTGTCATCGACAGAACAGTAAAAAAAGGTGCCATTCACGAAAATACGGGCAACCGTTACAAATCCCGGTTAAGCCAGCAGCTCGCTTCCATCAGTATAGAATCCGCAAAATAACCTTCTATTCGGATATTTACGGTCGATCCTCTCAGAAATCCTTCTTCAGCACTGGTTTCATTACACAATACCTGAAGAGAAATCCTTCGATCAATATCTGCGGTGAAACATCCGAAGTTTTGATTTTCAAGTCGATTTCCCGAAGTTCCTTGATATAAGTACTGATATCCGCCAGGGACAGTCTGTCTGTGAGCGAAAAAAACACCCTGAATCTTTGAGTATAGAAAGTCCCGAATTTTTCCTGTACCTGAGGTTTTATTTCTTTAAATATTGCCTTTTTATCTTTTGTTTTTTCTTTTAACCAGAGTTTAGCCAATAGAAGATTACGGAAAAACCCGGTGATCCGGCCGAGGACATATTCCGGCCTTAGTCCTTCTTTGTTGAGAAGCTCATTCAGGACAATAAGGCTCCGGTCATAAGCCATATCTTCCAGGCAGTTATCGATCTCATACTCTAAAAAGGGATTAGCCCATCCTGACACCTGATTCACATCATCCAATTCGATGACATTCTTTTCATTTACAAATGTCACGATTTTCTCCAGTTCACTGTTAAGCCGTCCTAAATCGCTCCCGACCATATCAAAAATACGCGTTTTAGCCTCAGGGGTTGCAGGTTTTTCCAGTGAACTGAGTCTCTTATCTATCCAGATCTGGGCTTGCTTTTTTTTGAGAGGTTTTATCTCTTTGATGCAGATAAAGTCGGTTGTAAGGGATGAGACTAATTTATAAAGGGGATTGTATTTATGAATCTTAATAGGCAGGATAATAATGATAACCGTCTGGGCTAGAGGTGAAATAAAATAATCTCGAAAGATCTTTTCCTCGGCGGGTGTCAATGAGTCAATATTGCCTATGGGAATCTCAACTACAATAATTCTCCAGGAAGTCATAAAAAAAGGGACCATTCTCGCCGCATCAAAAACATCCATCCAGGAACATTCTCCCAGTCTGAATTTCTCGATATGAAAATGCTCGTCTTCCGGCGGGATCAATGAGGCTTTGACATTTTCAACAAATTGCTCGGCCAGAAATATCTCTTCGCCATACAGGAAATAGCATGGAACAATGGTTTTTTCGTTGATATCCTTATTGAGAAGGAAGCTGTACACTATGCTTAGAACCCTTCAAGGATGGAGATTACAAGGCTGCGGGCAAATTTTTCCGCGATCTCATCGATAGCCTCAGTCTCAACCGCCTCAAAATCCGAACCTTCCGGCACTTCATAGTCTGTCACATAGGGGAAATAGGGGTGGGAAAAAATGACCTTCTTTTTCTTTAAGTCCCTGAGGATAATTTTAGCTGTTACAGTTACGTTGAAGCGATCCGCGGTCGCCTGATTGGAAACCGCAATCGGGTGGACCTGGAAACCGATGATCTCACCTATCAGGACCGCATCAGCGGATTCCAAGTCCCCTGTTATCTCCATCTTACTGCGTGTAACCAATTCGTCAATGACACTTTGAGTTAATTTTCTATCAAGTTCAAAGCGGGTTGTCCTGTTTTTGAACATGGGGACATAGATCTTTTTGATGTAGTCCGGCAGAGAACTGCCCGTACCACGAAGATGGTACCCGCACTGGAGCATAAAAAAACAGGCACACAAAATAATAATAATTTTTTTCATCACAACAGCCCTGTTTTTCTCTCTATAAAACGATATTGACAAGTTTGTCCTTGATATAGATGACCTTTCTTGCCGGCTTGCTATCCATAATAGTCCGAATGCGCTCGAGATTCAAGGCCTGTTCCTTAACATCCTTTTCTGCAACACCCCTCTCAACCTCAAATTTATCCCTTAATTTCCCGTTTATTTGAACAACAATGGTCATTTTTTCTTCAATGGCCGATTCAGGGTCAAAGGAAGGCCAGGATGTTTCAGCAAGCATTTTTGAATTTCCGGTTTTCTCCCAAAGTTCTTCGCACAGATGCGGGGCAAAAGGATAAAGAAGGAGAATCAGTTTCTGCATTGACTCCATCAAGAGGTCTTGGCCATCTCTGCTGTTTCTCAACACTTCCCTGTCTGCCTTAAGCTGGTTGAAATATTCCATGATCGAGCTGATCGCAGTGTTGAGATGGAATCTTTTATCAATATCGATTGTCACCTTCTTAATGGTCTGATGCATCTTGGTCTTCACCCGCAAAAGAGCCTGTTTATCCGGTTTTTCTTTTTCAGCAATAAAATTTTCTTTTAAAAACAAGTCAATATTTTCCTGAAAGAAAAACCAAAGCCGGTTCAAGAACCGGAAGGCGCCCTCTATCCCCTTTTCATCCCAGGCAAATTCTTTTTCCGGCGGAGATGCAAAAAGAATAAAAACCCGAAGCGTATCGGCTCCGTATTTCTGGATTATCTCATCTGGATCAACAATATTCCCCTTGGACTTGGACATGACAGATCCGTCTTTTGTTACCATTCCCTGAGGAAGATAGTGCGGAAAGGGTTCGTCAACTTTTGTCAATCCCAGATCCCTCAGAACTTTGCAGAAAAACCTGGAATATATGAGATGAAGAATTGCATGTTCCACCCCGCCGATGTAAAAGTCAACCGGCATCCAGTAATCAGAGGCCTCCGGTCTAAAGGGAAGCTTTTCCTCTTGGGGAGAACAGTAACGAAAGTAATACCACGATGAATCGATGAATGTATCCATGGTGTCTGTTTCCCTTTTCGCATCGTCGCCGCATTTTGGGCATTTGGTCTTGACAAATTTTTCAACTTTCTCAAGAGGGGATCCTTCGCCCCTGTGAAATTTCACATCATGGGGGAGCATGACCGGGAGATCTTCATAGGGGACACTGACAATCCCACATTTTGTACAGTAGATGATGGGAATTGGGGTACCCCAGTATCTTTGTCTGGATATCCCCCAATCCCTCAGCCTGAAGAGGGTGCTTTTTTGGCCAAATCCTTTTTTTTCAGCAAAATGAGCCATCTCTTCCATAGCTTCTTTAGAAGGCCGGCCTGAAAAATCACCGGAATTAATGACAAAACCGTATGCCTCAGTAGCCTGCTCCAGCTCACTTTCAGAAGGTTTTCCATCCGGAGAGATGACTTCCTTGATGGGAAGGGAATAGGTCTTGGCGAATTCAAAATCTCTCTGGTCATGGGCTGGAACCGCCATGACCGCTCCGGTCCCATATTCCATAAGAATATAATTGGCGATCCAGATCGGGATCTCCTCTCCACTCAAGAGGTTGACCGCTTTTTTTCCTGTATCAATGCCCTCTTTCTCGGCTTCTCCTTCTTCCCGCATCAGTTTCTGTTCTTCGATCTTTCTGTTGATCCATTCAAGATGTTTGTCCTCTTCCGTTGAACCCGCCAGAAGTTCCCTACACATAGGATGTTCAGGAGAAAGCACTAGAAATGTTGCGCCGAAGATCGTATCGATCCTTGTTGTAAAAACCTCAATTTTTTTTTCCGAATCCTTTACCGGAAAAGTTATGTGAACACCCGTGCTCTTGCCGATCCAGTTTCTCTGCATAGCAAGAACATGCTCCGGCCAGTTCTTGAGCTGTTCATGCCCGTTTAATAACTCTTCAGTATAGTCAGTGATCTTAAGGAACCACTGTTCCATCACTTTTTGTTTTACAATTGAATCACACCGCCAGCACAATCCTGATATGACCTGTTCGTTGGCAAGGACGGTGCAGCACTTCGGACACCAGTTGACCCGGCTTTTCTGCCTGAAGGCCAGCCCCTTCTCGAAAAGCTTCAGAAATATCCACTGGCACCATTGATAATACTCTGGCAGGCAGGTATTGACCTCCCTGGACCAGTCATAGCTGAAACCCATCCTTTTCAGCTGTTTTTTCATGTATGCAACATTGCCAAGCGTCCACTCCTGCGGATGAATACCGCGCTCAATAGCTGCATTCTCAGCCGGAAGCCCAAGCGCATCCCAGCCTATCGGATGGAGCACATTAAATCCCCTCATATTCTTGAACCGGGAAATAACATCTCCTATGGCATAATTCCTCACATGCCCCATATGAATCCGGCCGGACGGGTAAGGATACATCTCAAGACAGTAAAATTTCGGTCTGGATGGATCTTCAAAGGTTTTAAAGATCTCTTTGTCTTTCCATCTCACCTGCCATTTCTTCTCGATCTTACTGAAATGATATTCTTCTTTCATAACTTTTCCAATCATTGACCATTATTCCGAAATTTAATTAGAAATATTAGATTTATCTGGGTGAAAAGTCAACTTCAACCAAGCATGGATGATCAAAAGGCCCTGAATAGAAAGCAAGTCATTTCCAGAGGATCTTTCTGATATCACTGAGTTCGAATCCTTTTTCCAGCTCTAAAAGAATCGTTTCAAACACGTTTGTATCTTTTTTATCCAATGCTGTCTCCCATGTATCAAGCAGTCTTGTCGGGATAAACCTGAATTTCATTTTTAAAAGACGGTTGATTCCCTTCAATGCCTGCCACTGAGTGATCATTATTAAAGCAAGAACACCGAAAAAAACATTCGGTCCAGGGATAAGGGCCATAAGACCGCTTATAGGAAGAAGCAGTGTTTCCACTCCCAGGAAAATGACATGACGTGATCTCTGCTTCTGGAGGAAAAAAAGGAACTTTCTACGCATTTTTTTCTGGTCATGCCGTCCGGAATAATGTATGGCAATCTCATTATTCCTGATCAAAATCGCCCTGTTGAATGCCTGTTCTTGAGACAGAACCCTTTTGGGAAGCAGCATCAGCTTTTTTTTCGCAAGTTCCCAAAGATCCTTCCATCGAGAAAACTCGATCTGCGGTTTGTGAACAGGCTCTGAGGAAAAATACCGGTATTTTTTACGGTGATCCTTCACATAAAAAAAATTCATCGGCTTTTTGATTTTAACATCAGAGTCCTATTTGTTCAAACCAGAGAATTTCGTTTGTGATAACAAAGCAATAGTGTCCCCATCAACTGCTAAGCTAAAATGTCCCCTTC
>CBDVEQ010000165.1:0-5760 GCA_965373045.1 uncultured bacterium
TCTAAGAGAACATATTGAGAAGCAGTCGAAAATTCCTTTATCTTGAGCTTATAAAATTTTCTTTTTAACAAATTCCTCCCACTCCGTCCAATTGATTTTTATCCTGGGTTTATGAAAAGCAGCGGATGTCATTATCAGAAAGCTATCATATATTTACAAACTTCCATCGTTTATTGTATAAATTGGGAAGAGGGGATTTACATATTATTTAAAACCTTGATCTCGACTTTTCGAAATTCGAGGGGATGGCTTTCTGCCTGAAGAGAAATGTATCCACCCTCAAGGATTAAATATCCGTCTTTTATCAATTTTTGCGCATCCTTGTCTGTGGGATCAAGCTGCGGTTGAGTGTATTCCAATACATTCTTCCCATTGACAGAGTGTTTGATCACATCACTTCCGTTAACTTCGATCTCCACTGTCACCCATTGATCCTCATGATAAGTGGCCGAGGAGGAATTGGTGCAGTGACGGGTGACCAGCTCTCCGTCCATAACGACATTAGTCCCCGGAGTGCAGAGATTAGCGGTAGGCCGGTTATCCCGGCCGTTTCCTCCGAGAAATTGAGCTTCGATGGAAACCGGGAAATTCTGGTCTAACGCCATACTTTCGGGCGATTGGCAGTGAAGCATGACTCCACTGTTACGAAAAGCCCAGGATGGACCTCCAGGTGTCTGGTCTCCGACAAAGCGGTACTCTAAGCGCAGAATGTAGTGACTGAATGGTTTCTTGTAGAACAAATGTCCGAATTCGCCTGTGAATTCCTCGTATTGATCATAGGATACTTTAAGAAGGCCGTCCTCGACCCTGAATGTGTTTTTAAAGTTGATGCCAAGGTCGCTGCCTGCGAATTTTGGCGTCCAACCTTCAAGGTCTTTGCCGTTGAATAGGCTGATCCATTCGTTTTCCACTTTCACATTTTTATTCTGGCTGCAGCCTGCTGTGATCAGACCAAGCATGACTATCACTACAGCCAGGATTAAAGATCTTGGCCTTTTGAGGAGAAATTTTGAAATATGATTTCGATTTATCATGTCTGCCCTCCTGTTTTCCTGAAATCCCAAGAAAAAACAAACCCAATAAGCTTCTTTGCCGATATACCGGTTTGATGCTGCTATCTCAAGCTCTTTACAATAATACGACAGGAGGGATTAAATCAATGAAAGTTTGTTATTGAATTTTTTGTTTCCCGGATGTCAGTAACTGAAAATTATGGAAAATGATGAGGGATTTGCCGCGATCTTGAAAAGGAAATTCTTATCAGTTTTTCAGAGTGCTATATGCTATAATCCAGGCATCATGAAGAGAAAAAAAGGAATATTTTTTAGGGGCATTTTTTTTCATATCCTGGGAGCCGGCATGGGAGGATGGGTGCTGGCCTCATTAAATGTGAGTGTAGAGCTTATAAGGGGCGGATCGATCTTTGCTTTTTCGGATATTTTGAAAATATCTATCTGGCATATTGTTCTATGCGGTTTGGCCGGAGCTTTTATCGGCCTTCTAGTGGCTTCTGCGCGGCTCGTTTTTAACAAACTTCCCAAAATAAAGTCAACAGGGGTGGTTTCAACCTATCTTCTGGGTGCCGTTTGGATGTTTGTATTCGGTTATGTAAATATCTATTATCTTCCCGGCATATTTTCAACTCTTGCTCTCTTCTGGAATCTAGGCATGCTTATAGCAGGAATGCTCCTGTATGCAGGTTTGTTTTTCGTTCTGCGAAAAAAAGAGAGAGTTCGATTTACGCTTCTCCCAAGAATCGTGGTTGTTATCCTCCTCGGTTTGACCCTAATTTCTGGAATTACTCCCATTTTTTCAAAAAAAAGTACCGAACGCGGCACTACCGAACAGACCACCCCAAAAAAGTACAATGTGGTATTTATTCTCCTTGATGCTTTACGCTCCGATCATCTTGGATGTTACGGGTATCAAAAGGAAACCACACCCAATATCGACAAGCTGGCCGAAGAGGGTGTTATATTTGATCAAGCTTACTCTCAATCTTCCCACACTCTGGAGTCTGTTCCGAGTTATATGACGTCGAGCTATCCTTCCACCCATAATGTCAGAACCCACACTTCTGCTCTTCCAAAGAAACTGAAGACCCTTCCAGAGGTATTCCACTCCCATGGATATGCCACATCCATTATCTCGGCCAATCCTTATGTTTCTCCGGTATACGGCTACTACAGAGGAGTGGATGATTTCTACTGTAGCGAAGGAAATACTCTAAAAATCAACAAAACTGTTCTGGGTTATTTTCTTCAAAACGCGAAACGGATATCCCATTTATTTAAAATATCATCCTTTGCATTAAATCTCGGCAAACTTTCTTATCCCAGCAAGAATTCACTGAATTCAGGTGATCCCGGTACTCTGACAGCCAAGGCTGTAAATTGGATCCAGGATAATCAAAACTCTCCATTTTTTCTCTATATTCACTATGACGGCGCCCATAATCCTTATCATTCTCCCTATGGAAAAAAGTTCGACCCCGATTATCAAAAAGAACCTGTTAATAATTTTCCTGAAGGATTAGGAATGTTTCTTCCATTTGTAAAGGGGAAATCACTCTCCCAAAGAAAAAGACAGAATATGATCGCCCAGTATGACGGACAGATTTTTTTTCATGACAAACATCTTGGAGAGTTATTTTTATCTCTGGAAAAATTGGATTTGCAGAAAAACACATTGATTGTGATCACCTCAGACCACGGCGAGGAGTTCTATGAACATCAGGGATGGGGACACGGACAATCTCTCCACGAAGAACTCATCCACGTTCCCCTAATCTTTTACGGCACAGAACAAATTCCTCCCGGTCAGCGCATATCCTCCCTGGTTGAACTAGTAGATATTTTCCCGACACTCCTCCAATTATGCGGATTTGAGGATATTGATCAGTTCGCTAACCAGATGGAGGGTTACAGCCTGATTCCCTATTTCAACACAAGTGAAGTTCTCCCCAAGAGGACATCTATTTTCTCTGAGGTCATGCAAGGGGGGCACTGGGCGCAGTGCTTGAGAACGAACACTCATAAGGCGGTCGACATCCATTTTGGACGAGAGGAACTGAAACTGCTTTTTAACCTGTCAAAAGATCCCGGCGAAAAATTAAACATTTTTAATAATGAGGACCTGTTAAGTCTAAATTTGTTCAAAGACCTCAAAAAAACAACAGACAGAGCCAGAAAAAAATCGTTCAAAAGCCGGAATACAATCCTTGACGAAAAGAAAAAAGAGCAGCTAAGGTCACTGGGCTACATCAAGTAAAAAACGCCATTAAACTCAAAGCAGGAATCCAGACCTCTTTCCCATAAAGTTTCATTTCTTGTGATGGTGAAGAAGGAAGTCAAGAGCCTCAAGATATTTGAAAAAAGATTTTTTTCCCTTGTCTGAAATGGAATAGACTGTATGCGGTTTTTTATCTTTGAATGATTTTTTCACCAGAACATATCCCGCTTCCTCAAGTTTTGAAAGATGGGTGCTCAAATTCCCATCCGAAGCACCGATGGTTTTTTTTAGATAATTAAAATCCGCGTGCTTCACCGAGATGAGGATGGAAAGGACAGCCAGCCTTATTTTGGAATGGATTATCCCATCCAGTTGGACGATCTTCTCAGAGATCATTTTAACCTCTGTTTTGCCTATACTGCGCCTTCAGAATAAATCCGGGAACAATATACCCAATAATAATAAGGGGGACAAAAAGGAGCGCTCTGTAATGCCAGTGGATAAAGATCATACCGATACTGCTGAGCCACCAGATCAGGGCACAAACCTTCAGGAGATTCCATTCATAGATACCCCCGATCACAAAAAACATGATGCCCACAATCATTGAAATGATCACAGGGATCGCGCCGAACGAATACAGTTTGAGAACAGGAAAGATATAGCCGGCCAGCATAAATCCGATCCCGCATGCAAAAGTAAGGTGCCCGATGGCGATCTGAGCATAGGTTCTGGTCCCGGACGATTTTTCTTTTTTCCTTACAAACAAAAAAGTATAAAGCACGCCTGCCAGCATAAAACCGACCCAGTTTGCCCAGATCCAATTGTATTGTTCAAGATAAACCAGTATATAGTTCCCGATAATGGCAATGATTATCATCACACCCCAGATTAAGAAAAACTTCCAGGATTCAGCCGTGGCTTTTTTTGTTTTTTCGATCATTTCCCTAATGAATTGGATATCTTTTTTGGCTTCGCTTTCGTTCATATTCTTCTCCTTGCTTTTAAACAAAGTTCTTTGTTTATCAAAGTTAATATAAACACTAATATCCCCTTTGTCAAGAATTAATTAAAATAAATTCAAGGGTTCGAGTGTTTTTATTGTGTCCCGTTGAATTGAGCGCCTGGACTATTTACGAGTAGAGGTTGCCGTAGCTGCAAGGAGTGGCGCGTGAAGCTGTATTCATATACTGCGAATGCGCCGCAACAAAGCAGATCGGTTCACCCGTAGGGTAAAAAATGCCGATAATAGTAAATAGGATTCTAGGGTTCAATTGTTATTGTTATGTCCTGTTGAAGTAAGTGCCTGGACTATTTACGAGTCGAGGTTGATGCATCTGCAAGAGGCTGTTCGTGAAGCCGTATTTATATACTGCGAACGGACGGCAACGCAGCAGATGGAATAAGATCGGCTCGTAAATTGTTCAGGTCAACTGTTTTTATTTACTTGTTCATATATCCATTGATAGGTTTTTTCAATCCCTTTAATGAGCGGTTGAGAAACCACCCAGCCGATTTTTTCCTTATAAAAGGCATTGTCCGAGTTTCGCCCGCGAACTCCAAGCGGTCCGGGAATATGTTTGATGGAAAGCTTTTTTCCTGCGACATTCATGATCATTTCTGCCAGGCCATTTATCGTAACCATTTCTTCAGATCCAATATTGACCGGTCCGGTGAAATCTGAATCGACAAGACGGCGTGTTGCTTCTATACACTCGTCAATGTAAAGAAATGAGCGAGTCTGTTTGCCGTCCCCCCACATTTCGATCTCCCCTCCATCGGGTGTTTCCGCAATCTTGCGGCAGAAGGCTGCAGGAGCCTTCTCCCGTCCATCGTTCCAGGATCCTTCCGGTCCAAAAACATTATGATAGCGGGCAACGCGTACATTGATACCATGATTCCTATGGAATGCCAGAAAGACATGCTCGCTGAAAAGCTTTTCCCAACCGTAGTCGCTGTCAGGCGCTGCAGGATAAGCGGAATCTTCCGAGCACTTTGGATTGTCCGGATCCATCTGATTGTATTCCGGATATATGCAGGCTGATGAAGAATAAAATATCTTTGGGATTTTATATTTTTTCGCCAGTTCAATAATATTCAGGTTGATCAATGCTGAATTATGGAGGATATCCGCATCATTTTCTCCGGTAAAAACAAATCCTGCTCCTCCCATGTCAGCAGCAAACTGATAAATAATGTCCAGACTATCATCCACAACATCACGGCAGACCGACTGCTCTCTGAGATCTCCGATGACGAACTCATCCGCCATGGTCGGTGAAAATTCAGTATGTTTCAGATCCACTCCACGAACCCAATACCCTTCACTCTTAAGTCGTTTAACCATATGGCTTCCGATGAAGCCGCCGGCTCCGCAGATTAGTGCTTTCTTCATTATCACCCTCCTTCAAAGTCATCCTGCTTTATTTATAAAAATTTGCGATACTCTTAAACATCAACACAATCATCTAAAAATTTCATATATCGCAACTTTTTACCCTTCGGGCGAGCCGATCTCTTCGCAGTGGC
>CBDVEQ010000166.1:0-5724 GCA_965373045.1 uncultured bacterium
TCATTTCTATCCAAGTTCCTCTTGGCGATGAGTCCAGTTTTTTTAAAAAGATTTTAATAGGGATTTTTTCGCCTGTTAAACACGGTGTCGTTTTTATCTATCATGGCATAGGAAAATTCTGGGATAACTATTTTTTTGTGAAGGACAGCAGCAGAGAAAACGCCCGTCTGAAAACAGAAGTCCTTTATCTGCGTCATGAAAATCTTTTCTTAAAAAACACTATTAGAAAATATACAGATGAGAAAGCAATCATAGATAAAGTGCGGAGTTTTTATACAGATTTTTTAGTCGCAGGCGTTATTGGGGTCGATTTAAACAATTATTATAAAACAATCATTATTGACCGTGGGACTTTGGACGGGATAAAAAAAAATATGGTGGTTCTTGACAGAAACGGGTATCTGGTTGGAAGGATAATAAAGCCTATTTCTTTCAAGGAATCCAGAGTCCAGCTTATTACGGACAATGATATCGGGTTTGGAGTTTATACAGAGACAGGGGCTCCTTTTGGAATATTGACTGGAGATGGGGAAGGCCGGTGTCTCCTGAAATATATCTTAAAAACCAACAGTGATGTGCAGATTGGACAGGATGTTTTAACCTCCGGTCAAGACGATGTTTTCCCCAGAAATCTTCAGGTTGGCCGGATCATTAGCGTCGAGGAAGTCGAATCTTTATTCAAGATTGTTAAAGTCAGGCAATTTTTTCGGTTTAAGGATCTAGACCGTCTGGTTGTCCTTCTCCGTAATATGAAAGACGAATATTAATAGATAAATATGCGAGACATAATTAGGATCTCCATTGGACTTATTCTTGCGGTGGTAATGTATACTCTGCTGGAAAGCATATCTTTTTCAACGGTTTTAATATTTAATATTTTCAACCTTGTCGTCATATACTTTGCCAAGGAAAAAGGAGAAACATCAGGTGCGATACTGGGTATGATCTGTGGAATGATCCAGGATTCGTTTTCTGTAGGAGTTTTTGGAGTGGCGGGAATTTCAAAAACCATCATAGGCTTTCTTGCAGGATTTATTGCTAAAAGAATAGACATTGTGCTTTTCAGCAGAAATTTTATATTTATTTTTTTTCTTAGCGGGCTAGAACTGCTCATCTGGACCTTTCTTTATGTTTTTATTTTCTCCGAGCGGATCAACACAGGACAAGGATTGATCTTCTTTCAACCCATGGGAACAGCGCTTCTTGGAAGTATTTCTTTTAAATTGATCGGATTTCTGTATAAATTGAAACATCCAAAGAGTCATGAAAAATAATAGTCTTTATGAAGATCTTTCTGTTCTCTTCAGACGAACAAAAGTAACCTTGATATTTATCCAATTGTTATTTGTATTTCTAGCTGTATTTTTTTGGAAGATGCAGATACTGGATCATCATAAATACTGGCAGAGGTCCGAAGCTAACCGCACCAGGGAGATAATCCTTCCTCCTCAAAGAGGATTTATAAAGGACAGGTTCGGAAATCTGCTTGCAAAGAATATAGCGTCATTCAAGGTTTCTTTAATCAGGGAAAATTGCCGGGATCTGGACGTATTTATTGAAGAGATATCCCCCATTATTGATATAACGCCTGAGATCCTGCAGGAACGGATCAATAAATACAAATCACTGCCGAAATTCCGTCCTATTGTGATCAAAGAGAACTTGACAGAGGAAGAAATAGCGAGGTGTGAAACGCATATAACGGAATATCCGGAATTGATCATACAGGCGGAAGCGAAGAGATATTATCCCAGAGCAGACTTTGCATCTCATGTTCTTGGATATCTTCAGGAGGTGTCTGCAGAAGAACTCAGAAGTAAAGCTTATCCTGGACGAAATCTTGGAGATATGGTGGGGAAAACAGGTATTGAAAAAGAATATGAAATACAATTGGCCGGGACCGAAGGCCAGCTTTTTGAAATTGTCAACAGCTTGGGAAGAAAACAGGGAGAGCTTAAACGGCGACCTCCTGTGTCGGGAGAAAATATTATTCTGTCTCTGGATTCTGAACTTCAGGAAAAAGCAGAAGAGATGATAAATGGAAAAGAGGGTGCTGTGGTGATATTGGATCCCCGGAACGGTGAGATTCTAGCCATGGCCAGTTATCCCAATTTTGATCCCAACAAATTTATCAATAGATTTACACCTGATGAATGGAGACATATTGCCGAAAATCCGGGCTTTCCTCTGCAGAATAGGGCCATCCGCGGTTTATATTCTCCAGGTTCCATCTTCAAACCGACCATGTCTATAGCAGGGTTAGAATTGGGGTTGATCAATGAATGGACAACGGTCACATGTCATGGTGAAACTATCATATACGGGCATCCTTTTGCATGCTGGTATAAGCCCGGGCATGGCCCTGTCAATCTATTCAGCGCTATCAGACAGTCATGCAACATTTATTATTATCATCTGGGTAAGCGCTTAGGGATTGAAAATATTGCACGATATGCCCGCGTTTTGGGATTTGGGCGCAAGACAGGAATTGATCTTCCAGGAGAAAAAGAAGGCCTTGTACCCGATCCGGAATGGAAAGCAAGAATCCGTAAAACTCCCTGGTATCCTGGAGAAACGATATCTGTTTCCATCGGTCAGGGGCCTATTAATGTTACTCCGGTCCAGGTGGCTGTCCATACGGCGATAATCGCCAATAGAGGCGAGAAAATGGTTGTTCCGCATTTTGTTCGTGGAAAAACAGAGAAGGAAGAGGTCTCGCTCACAATAAAAAAGAAGAACATTGAAAGAGTGATCAAAGGAATGTGGCAGTCTGCCAATATGGGAGGTACGGCCCAGGCTGCAAAGGTCGATGGATTTGATATCTGTGGTAAAACTGGTTCAACACAGCTAGTTGGCCGTGAAACAGCGGAAAAATTAGCTGATCGGAAGATCAAGATCAAAACTCATTCCTGGTTCACTGGATTCGCTCCCAGAGATAATCCCAGAGTTGTCGTAACGGTTATTGTGGAACATGGAGGGAGGGGAGGTGTAGCTGCAGCTCCAATTGCAGGAGAGTTATTCAGGCTTTATAAAAGGAAAAAAGCGCAATATGATTGAACGGCAGAAAATACAGAATATTGACTGGATACTTATTGGTCTGCTCATAATCAATTCTCTTATAGGTGTTGTTGTCATTTACAGCTCTTCTCGTTATCTGGCAGGACATTTTTTTCTGCGTCAGCTTATATGGATGATAGTCAGCCTTGGAGTGCTTTTTATTCTTCTCACTGTGGATTACCGAGTCCTTGTTGATCTTTCCATATATTTATATATCCTGTTTTTATTCCTTTTAGGAGGAAATCTGATCTTCGGAAAATTGATAGCCGGCACAAAAAGTTGGATAAGGCTGCCTTTTTTTCAGATTCAACCGTCGGAATTCATGAAACTTCTTATTATACTGATGATGGCCAGATTATTTTACAAAAACAGAAATGTGTTTATCAAATTCAGAAAAGGGATGGCTGCTATTTTGATCGCAGTGGTTCCTTTCGGTTTGGTCGCTCTGCAGCCTGATCCGGGGACAGCATTATCTTATCTCCTTATTCTTTTAGGCGCATTTATCCTTGCAGGAATGAATAAAAAGATGATAATTTTTCTTCTTGTGGGCTCTGTGTGTTTTGGTTTATTCGCTTGGAATTTCTGTCTCAAGGATTACCAGAAAGATAGGTTAACTGCTGTTGTATTTCCTGGAAATGATCCTCTGGGATCGGGTTACCAAATCATCCAATCAAAGATCGCCATAGGGTCAGGTGGATTTTTAGGAAAAGGATTCGAAAAGGGGACGCAAAGCCAACTGAGATTTCTGCCTGCTCGTCATACGGATTTCATTTTTGCCGTTATTGGCGAGGAATTCGGATTTCTGGGCATTTTATTTGCACTTATGAGCTATATGCTTTTAATCACAAGGATATTAAAGTCTGTTAAAGAAACCATAGATAGAGCCGGAGCTTACATTATATTTTTGGTTGCAGTTTTGATTTCCGTTCAGTTCTTTATTAATGTTTTTATGACCGTTGGGCTTTTTCCAGTAATAGGAATCCCTCTTCCTTTCTTAAGTTATGGAGGATCTTCACTGCTTGCAAACACTATGGCAGTAGCACTTGTCCTCAATGTGAAAATGAGGCGGTTTGTGAATGTTTAGTGTTTAAACTGGATTGTATTATTGCAATGGACAGAATAAAGGACTCTGAGCTAGAAAAGCTGCTGTATGGCATTCAAAAACCCGGGCAATACCTGGGTGGAGAATGGAACGAGATCAAAAAGGATCCGGATTCAGTTAGCACAAAAGTGGCATTGGTTTTTCCGGATCTATATGAGATCGGAATGTCTTATCTGGGACAAAGGATCCTGTATCATGTATTGAATAAGGACCCTGAAGTTTTGGCGGAACGTGTTTTTGCGCCTTGGATGGATTTTGAAAATAAACTTCGGGCTAACAAAATCCCTCTTTATTCCCTGGAAAACAAAATCCCTCTTTATTCATTTGATATCGTAGGATTTTCTCTTTTATATGAGCTTAACTATTCTAATATACTGACCATACTGGATCTTGGACAGATTCCTTTTCTTGCCGATAAAAGGGATGAATCCCATCCTCTGATTTTGGCCGGAGGGCCTGCTGCATTCAATCCTGAGCCTTTGGCTGACTTTATTGATTTTTTTGTCCTTGGTGACGGAGAAGAGGTATTTCCCGAGATTATTTCCATATATAAGCATCTTCGCAGCTATGGGAAAAAAAGATGGGAGCTTTTAAAAGAATTTTCCAAACTTGAGGGAATTTATGTTCCATCCTTGTATAAAGTATATCAGCCGTCAGGATCCAGACTGCAGGCAGTAAGACCCAAGGGAGAGGCCCTGCCGAAAATCCGGAAGAGAGTCCTGTATCCTTTTAAGCATACTCCTTTTCCAGAGGAAATAATCGTGCCGAATGTCGGAATCGTGTTTGACCGGGTCGTGATCGAGGCTGAACGTGGTTGTCCGCAGAGGTGCCGATTCTGCCAGGCCACAAGTATATATTTTCCTCCAAGGATAAAAGACGTGAATCATCTGGTTGCGGCAGCCAAAAATAGTGTGCAAAAAACAGGATATGAAGATGTTTCCCTCACTGCCCTTTCCATCAGCGATTATCCTTATCTTTCCCAGGCGATCAAAAGCCTTATGGATGATTTTTCAGAGCAGAAAGTTTCTTTGTCTTTGTCTGCTTTAAGGCCGAAGGGTCTGACTCATGAGATCGTAGAGAATATTCTTAAGGTTAGAAAGACTGGATTCACCCTGGTCCCGGAAGCGGGAACGGATCGATTGCGACGTGTCATTAATAAGAATCTGTCCAATGAGGAGATTAGAGAGGCGGTCAGCAATGCCTTTTCTCATGGCTGGCAGCTTCTAAAACTGTATTTTATGGTCGGCCTGCCTACGGAAAGGGAAGAAGATCTGCAGGGGATCGTGGACACTGTCAAAGAAATCATTAATATCGGTTATGAGAAGTTGAATAAAGCGCCCAAGATAAATCTCAGCATCTCTTCCTTTATCCCAAAACCACACACGCCGTTCCAATGGGAAAAAATGGATAGGATGGATTCTCTGAAGTATAAGCACAGGTTTATTCTTTCGCAGCTGAAAAAATACCGCTTTGTACGCTTCAAGAAGCATCCGCTGAATACCTCTCTTATGGAAGCGGTTTTTTCAAGGGGAGATCGCCGATTGAGCTGGGTGCTTTTAGATGCT
>CBDVEQ010000167.1:0-5703 GCA_965373045.1 uncultured bacterium
TATAGCTGAAATTGTTCGGATGAAAAGCCTGACGGATGATATATTAGAAGTTATGTTAGGCTATCGGCAATTTTTATGAATAAAGCAGGCTAATTCAATAATTCAGCTATTAACATTCACAGAAAAAAATTCTATACTTATTTCTAGTAAAAAGGATTGATATGAAAAAAATCGCAGCATTAACCGTTATCCCTATTGTTATCCTACTATCATTCCTGGGTATTGCCTGCACGCACAATACATCTATGCCGAACACTCTTGAGGTTTCCGGCATTATCGAGGCCGTCAAGATAGACATTCGAGCCAGAGTAATGGGGGAAGTAGAGAAAATCGTTGTCCAGGAAGGACAGACTGTTAAAAAAGGAGACATGCTTTGCCTTATCGACGACCGCATTCCAATTCTGCAGTTGGAACAGATCCAGGCGGGCATAGAAGGCGCCATGGCAAAGTTGAGGCTTTTTCAAAAAGGAACAAAAAAGGAACTTATCGCTGTCGCTAAAAATCAACTGGACGCCGCAGCAAAAGAATATGAGATCGCCTTGAAAAACCAGGAACGGCTTATAAAACTGTACAAAGAAGGTGCCGTCTCAGAAGATCAGAAAGAAAAAAGCGATCTTCAGATGAATATAGCTCTTGAACGTTATGAGATCGCATCGGAAAACTTCAGGCTCGCTTCCCGGGGAAGGGAAGCAGAAGAGATCGACATGGTCAGGGCCGAAATAAAAAGTCTTCAAAGCCAGGCCCAGCTTATTCGTTATCAGATCGAGGACTCCCATGTCATATCACCGGTCAACGGATTCCTGGAAACCAGGCACATCGAAAAAGGGGAATACATCCGGCCCGGTGTCATGCTCTTCAGTATCATCGACCCGGACAAGACTTATGTTAAAGCCTATGTTCCGGAAAAATATCTGGGAAATATCTCCATCCATTCCCGGATAAGCGTCACCTGTGATTCTTTTCCGGACAAAAACTTTGAAGGAAATATCGATTATATTTCCAATCAGGCCGAATTCGCCCCGAAGAACATTCAAACAAAGGAAGAACGCCTGAAGCTGGTTTTTATGGTCAAATCCTATATAAAAAACCGGGACCGCCTCTTGAAGCCGGGAATGCCGGTAGATGTGGTCATCCGGCTGAATAACGAGCTGAAACAGGACTCTCCTTGATCTCTGTTAAAGATTGCCATAAACAATTCGGGGCGCTTGCTGCTGTCCGGGGAATCAACCTGGAAATCCGGGCCGGCGAGATCCTGGGCCTGATCGGCCCTGACGGCGCAGGAAAAACTACCTTTATCAGACTGTTGATGGGGCTTCTCCATCCTACCTCGGGAAAGATCCGGATCATGGGCACAACAGCCCTGAAAAGCCGTGATCATGTGGGATATATGCCCCAGCACTTCAGTCTTTATCCTGATCTGAGTGTTGCCGAAAACCTCCGGTTTTTCGCTGACCTCTATGGTGTCGGCAAACAGCAGTTCCACTTGAAGAAAAAACAGCTTCTGGGATTCAGCGGTCTTGGTCCATTTCAGGACCGTCTAGCCGGCCATCTATCAGGCGGCATGCAGAAAAAACTTGCTCTTGCCAGCAATCTGTTTCACACACCGGATGTTCTGTTCCTGGATGAACCCACAACCGGAGTCGACCCTATATCAAGAAAAGAATTGTGGGACCTTCTTTTCCGGCTCAACGAGGAGGGCATGACCCTTGTCGTAACAACCCCTTACATGGATGAAGCCCAAAAATGCCACCGTGTAGGCTTGATGTATGGAGGTCGCATATTAAGATGTCAGCCCCCGGAAGAGCTGATCCGGGATATGAAAGACGATATTATAGAGCTGGTTACAGAAGATCTTTCGGCACGCAAAGTTCTACAAAACATTTCCGGACTGAAAAACATCTACCCTTACGCAGGCACCCTGCATCTTGTCCTCGAATCGGGAAAAGGCCTGCCTGAAATATTAAAGAAAGAAATCCAAAAACACGGCATACCCGTCAGCAGCATAAAAAAGATCAATCCTTCCCTGGAGGATGTATTCCTATCACTTATGGACAGGTTCAATAATGGCTAATAACAATAGAATGAACAGTTGGTCCATTGATGTAAAAAATCTCACCAAAGCATTTGGTTCTTTTATTGCTGTCGACAACATTTCTTTTAAAGTCCATAAAGGAGAGATATTCGGCTTCCTCGGCCCGAACGGAGCCGGAAAATCCACTACTATCCGCATGCTCTGCGGCATATTGAAACCAACATCAGGGGATGCTCTTGTAGCCGGCCTGCCGGTTTCTGTCCGATCAGAAGATATAAAAAAAGTCATTGGCTACATGTCCCAGAAATTCACCCTGTATACAGACCTGACTGTTGAGGAAAATATCCGGTTTTACAGCGGGATCCACAGACTGGATCATAATGAAATAGAAAAACGTATGGACAGGATAATCCGTATCGCCGGACTTGAAGGCAAAGAACACTCTCTGGCTGGAGAACTATCAGGCGGATGGAAACAGCGTCTCTCACTTGGATGCGCTATTCTTCATGATCCGGATATACTCTTCCTGGACGAGCCCACGGCCAGTGTTGATCCGGCAGCACGCAGAGACTTCTGGGACTTGATCTATCTTCTCTCTGAGCAGGGGACGACTGTTTTTGTCACCTCTCACTACATGGATGAGGTGGAGAGAACACACAGACTGGCCATCATGTTCTCAGGTAAGATCATAGCACTCGGCAGGCCCGGAGAATTAAAAAAGGAATTTTGCAGTACATCAAGTGCTTCTCTGGAAGATGTTTTCATCGAGGCCATAGAAAGGGAAAAATGAAAAAAAGGCTGCTTTCCCTGATCCGTAAGGAATTCCTGCACATTATCAGAGATGCTCGCAGTCTATACCTGGCCATCGGCTTGCCTGTTGTTCTTGTCATTCTGTTCGGCTACGCGATCACCATGGATGTACGCAATATTAAAATAGGGATTATTGACATGGACGGCACGACGGTCAGCCGGGATCTGGCCGCACGGATCGAGGCAAGCCCGTATTTCAAGGTTCGCTTTCACAGCCGTTCGTATTCCGGATTCGAGGAGCTGCTCCAGTCCGGAAAGATCAAACTTCTTCTGGCTATTCCATCAGGCCTGGCCCGAGACATGCAAAAAGGCCAGGATGTCCCTATTCAACTCCTGGTGGATGGCTCAGATAACAATACAGCACAGATCGCTCTCAACTATCTGAACGGCATGCTTCAAGCGTTCTCACTCGATATCCTGACCCAACAATTGGACTTTATGAGCCTTGCCCAGTCCGCCGCCATCCCCCCGGTTGAGGTAGAAACACGCATCTGGTATAACCCAGATCTTCGAAGCGTCAATTTTATCGTTCCGGGATTGATCGCATTCATCATGATGATCCTGGCTGCCATGCTGACATCCCTGACGATCGCCAAGGAATGGGAAAACGGGACCATGGAGCAGTTGATCGCCTCTCCTGCAAGACCCTTGGAGATTATTTTAGGAAAACTTATCCCCTATTTTGTTCTGGGCCTGATCCAGACCGCCCTGGTCATTATCTCCGGAACATGGATATTTAAAGTGCCCTTGAAGGGGAATCTTCTGCTTCTTTTCCTGGTTACCGGCATCTTTCTGATCTGCGGGTTGGGGATCGGACTTTTCATCTCGACCGTAACCCGGTCCCAGCAGCTTGCCTTTATGCTTGCAATCATTTTCACCATGCTGCCATCGTTTATCCTGTCAGGTTTCATTTTTCCTATATCCAGCATGCCGAAAATCATTCAATATATCAGCCATCTTGTTCCTGCCAAATACTTTCTCACGATCATCAGAGGTATTTTTCTCAAAGGCAGTGATCTGAGTGTTTTCTGGCCTGAACTGGTACCATTGATCATTTTTTCTGTGGTCATCGTCGTTGGATGCATTAAAAGAATGAAGTTGAGCCTGGAATAAAAAATGAGCATTATCTCCCATATCATACGCAAGGAATTCATTCAGATATTCCGGGACAAACGTATGCTTGTTCCCCTGTTTCTTGCACCGGTCCTTCAGTTGATATTATTCGGATTTGCAGTGACGACCGATGTCAAGCACATCTCTCTGGCAGTCTGGGACCGGGACATGTCAGCAGAGAGCCGGGCATTGATCACAACGATCAATAATTCCAGCGTATTCGATCTGAATTATCATGTGAACACATATAATAAGATAGAGGAACTTATTGCAAAAGATAAGATCGAGGCAGCCCTTGTTTTCTCCAGTAAATTCGGACAGGATCTGAATAAGGGGATCCAGGCCAAAATACAGATCATTGTGGATGGGACAGATGCAAATTCAGCGACCATCATTATGGGTTATCTTGCCCGGATGATTTTTGGATATTCCGAACACATCCTTGCAGAATTCACGGATCAAGTCTCGCCGGGAAGAATCTCCCCACAGCCAAGGATCTGGTATAATCCGGAATTAAAAAGCTCAACCTATATGGTGCCGGGAGTTATCTGCCTGATCCTTCTCCTCACAACATTGCTCCTGACATCCATGGCCATTACCAAAGAGAGGGAGACAGGGACAATCGAGCAGTTGCTCGTCTCCCCAATCCGCTCCTGGGAATTAATCATCGGGAAAACAGTCCCTTTCCTTTTTATCGGCCTCCTTGATGTCGGCATCATCCTTCTGGCCGGCAAGCTCATTTTTGATGTTCCTGTCCGGGGCAGTCTACTGCTTCTATTTGGCGTTTCCTTTCTTTTTATACTCACAACACTGAGCCTCGGGCTTTTTATATCCACCATATCCCGGACACAGCAACAGGCCATGATGACTGCATTCTTTTTTATAATGCCTGCCATGCTGCTTTCCGGTATCTTCACACCGATAGAGTCCATGCCGGTCAGCATCCAGTATATTACGCTGCTTAATCCGCTTCGTCACTTCAGCCGGGTTATTCGGGGAATTCTCCTCAAGGGAAATGACCTGGGGATTATCTGGCCGGAGATCCTGGCCCTGTTTCTCATGGGCACGGCAGCCATTATATTAAGCTCGATGCGGTTTAAAAAACACCTGGACTAATAGAAATACGCCAGCAGCTAGATAAATATTATTCGACCCCATCCCTGATAAATCTAGGATTTTTGAAAATATTTGACGCTGTCTTCCTTAATGAGAATGACGAATGAGTAGATGCTTAGAGCCGTTCCCATAGGCATATTCAAAACGTTCAGAAAAGACAGGATCAGGACCAGGATGCGCCCCCATTCCTTTCCCTTCAATACCCCATACCCGGCCAATATCTCAGGGATAGACAGGATGATCATAAACAGGCCAAAACCGATCCCTACTGCCCTCAAAATTACTGGAGCGTTGTATCCGATATCCGGGATAAAAGAAACCCCGATAAGGATCACAAATAGTAAAAATCCAAAAAATATACCTAAAGCCCCATAAACGATCCATAAAATTCCAATTACATTAATATTTTTATCCATTTTGTCTCCTCACTTAACCTGCTTTATTCATAAAAACTGCCGATAGCCTAACATAACTTCTTATATATCATTCAGTTAGGCTTTTTATCCGAACAATTTCCGCCAGTACTTTGTTCTGTGACATTTTTGTAATATCCTATTTTTATTATCGACACTTTTTACCCTACGGGCAAGCCGATCTTACCGCAGTGGCTTCGTCGTGTTCCGTTCGCAGTA
>CBDVEQ010000168.1:0-5683 GCA_965373045.1 uncultured bacterium
CGTTTTGCCGATGTGTCCACTCACATACCCCTGAACTTCTACAGCCCTGTCCTCCAACAAAAAAAGATTATCCTCGAATTTATCGAACTTATTGACATTCCACCGACCATCCTTGATGCAGTTTCGATCAAATCACCAAAACATTTTCAAGGAAAAAGCTTCTATCCCCATTTGTATAGAAAACATAACATTTTCAACAAGCCAAAGAAAAAAGTGTTTTTTGTCCATAATAATCAACTGGGATTACGGACAAAAAAATGGAAGTTCATTTTTTTAAAGGAATCAGGATCAGCCATTGTCAATAATATCCGGAGAGATCCGAAAGAAGAACACAATCTCTATGAAGAACTGAAGGATTCAGAGTTAATTAGTGATTTCATCAAAGAAATATTTGATTTCCAAAACAGAAACCACGCGCTAAGGAATAGACTGGATTTGTCTTCCGTTCAGATGGAAGAAAACCTCCCGAATAGTCCCTTGGAATTCGATCAGGCCTCTGTTCTTCTTGCTCATTTTGATGACACAACTTATCAACTTATCGATGAGGATTCTCCCAAAATCAAACAGTGGCTAGGTGAAAAATCGCTTCTGTCCGGAGGAAAATTCAATCATGGTCTGTCTTTTGAAGAAAACACCACAGCCCGATTCTTTCCCAATTCGAAGGTGATGGGTCACTCGGGGTCTTTGGAGTTCTGGTTTCGGATCGGAAAGAATTCACCCCACTACAAAAATATCTTTCAGTTCCAATTCAAGGGATCTAGAGATATCATCTCGATCAAAATCAACCATATCGCAAAAGCACGTTATGAGTTGATCATTCAAAAGATTCTAAAGCCAGATCGCACTCGAATGGAGAGTATAACAGCCCGTTTGCCAAGGGAGAATTGGAACCATGTCTTGATCTCATGGGAAAATAACAACCTGCACCTTTTTATAAATGGAGACATTGCATCAAGACGTTTCACATACACACCTATCCTTTTTTCTCAAAACAGGACCCAAGAAATCATAATCAAGGGGAATCTCTGTTCGATCGATGAGTTACGAATCTCCGGGTCACCTCGTGTTAAGAAGTTCAAAACATCAATAAATAAGCAGATAAATCCCCAAGTACTAGAAAGGCTGCGTGCCCTGGGCTATATCAAATAGTATGAATAAATCAAGCCAAAAAAAAGATCAGAATATTTTCCCCTTATGCACTTGGAGTAACAAGCGGAACAACCGCACTCCACATCTCCGTATGAACTTTGGATTTAACCTGGCCCGAGTGATTTTATGGTCAAAAAAAGAGATAATTATTTAATCTATCTCAGCCTCACCTTTGTTCTGGGCGTTTTTCTGCGCCTTACTAGCTCGGGCAGCACGATCTTTTACTGGGATGAACCTCTTCACTGTATTCGGATTGCCGCACAATCTTTCCCGTTTGTTCTGGCGCACAATAACGGGAGTGCTTTCTTTTCGCTGCTTGTTCACCTGCTGATTCCCCTTGGAAAACTTGAGTTTATGGCCCGCTTCCCTTCGGTAATTTTTGGTGCAGCAACAATTTTAGCCTCCTATGCATTGGGGAAAGAACTTTTTTCAAAGAGAGAAGGTCTTATGTGCGCTCTTTTTGTCTCCCTCTCTCCGCTGCTTATTCGGTTTTCTCAATATTCTCGCAGCTATTCCACCTTTGCCTTTTTCTCCCTACTGTCATTTTATTTTTTTCTGAAGGCAGTCAGGCAGAATCACACAAAACATTGGCTCGGTTTTTGCCTCGCTTCTGTTCTTAATCTTTACAATCACATCTTTTCATTCCTCTTGCTTCCAGTTTTTGGGATTTATGCGGGGATTTCCGGATTAAGAGGGCTGCTCAGAAAAAAAGCTCAAAGCGACAAAAACATTCACATTTCCATTTTTTTTAAATTTATCCTCTGGACAATGATTGTTCTTGTTCTCATTGTCCTTCTTTATCTGCCCGACCAAACCGCGCAGACGTTTATCTCGGCCTCTGTGAACAGAGCCGTTATTAATCCTGCAGAAGAAAAAGTCCCTCCGTTCGCTTTCATTGATGTCCTGTGGTGGCAGCTTGCTCCTCAAAGCTCAACTGCCCTTTTTCTTATTCTCTTCCTCGCTGTTGTAGGACTTATCGAATTATTCAGAAAGGATAAATTTCTGGCCGCACTTTCAATTCTTTATATCATGGTCCCCTATGCCATCTTTATCCTAATAAAACCCTCTCGTGCCCATATGCTCTCTCTAGAGAGATACATGACCTATATGCTGCCTTTGCTTCTGCTCTTTCTCGGAAGAGGGATTCTCTCCACATCATCTCTACTGTCTATCGTATTCACACGATTGAAAACACTTCCCGTGAGAAGGGATGTCGTTTTGAGAGTATTCGCGGGAATTCTTTTTCTCTTTTTTCTTTTTAGAGGATTCGACTATAAGAGCTATTATCTGGACTTTTGGAGGCTCAACACTCTTAAAATTCAACACCGTGTCTCTGATTATTTAAGGGACAATATTAAAAAAGATTCCTTTATTTTTTTCGATACCTTTCCCGCTTCAAACCGGATTTTAATCGCCAATCCTTTGACAAAAGGACTCACTTTCGAAGAGATTGAGCTCCCCTTAAGAGAAAACCAACCCTCAAACATCTTGCGCCACAAGGTTATGATTTATAGAATCCCCCAGATGATCCTTGAATGGTACACGTTCTTGCCTGTCGATCTTTGGGTTGTTGCGCGATTTAATCCAGAAAACCAAAAGCGCCTCCTCGACTCATCATTTCAGAATCCTGAAATCCTAATCGAAAACATACAAGATTACACATATCTCCAATTTAAAGATCCACAAATGCCTTTGTGGAAAAAATTGGACCTTATGACAAAAATTTTCCTCCAACTGGAGCTGGAACCGAAGAAAAAGACAGATTTTCACCTGATCTCAGCCAGGGCGCTTCTTCTGGGAGGAAAATTTGATGAGGCCATAGGACATCTAGAAAAAGCTCGACTCCATGCGGCAGAACTGTCCGAATCAAACGCAGAGCACGCCCCATATTTTCAAAGAATTCTAGACTCTCTCTTTGGATTGAATCCACAAAAAGTTCGTAAGATAATGTGGGACAATTTCCTGCATGCGGATATCGCCCAACTCCTCATCCGCCAGGGAGACAAATTTCGCAGAAAATTAAAATTTGACCTGACCCTTCAGGCTTACGAGGAATGCCTAAAACTCTCAACTGATTACACAGAGAAAATATCAAATAGGATGGCCGACATCGCCAACCACCATTTCATGGCCGGGCTCTGGAAAGAAGCCGTTGTCTATGCAAAGAAATCTCTCCAGTTGAATCCAGAACGGTTTGATCTCAATTTTTTTCTTGGCGAAGCGTATCGAATGGGCAGTTTTATTCCGGAAGCTTTGGACGCTTACACCACTCTCTTTGATAAGGGCGCCATGTCAGAGGACATTCAAGAGAAACTGCTGAGTGCGGATCCTCTCCTGACCTTCTTAAAAACTGAGTCCTCTCTGCTTTTGATTTTCAGGGCTGAAAGCAGAACCCGGTTTGCCGGTAAAGTCGAAGGGAATACGAAAATCAAGGATGTAGTCAAAGGATTATGGGCCCCAAGAGATACTGTTAAATTCCTGAAAAATAGATTATCTTTCAATCTCGAATTGAGGGGAGGACAAATACGCACACTGGAGATCAAAACCTCCAAAGGGTGTGACTATTTTATCGATCTCAAGATCAACGGAAAGAGAGATCCGAGAAAAGTTCTCGTCCTTGACAACAATGTTCACCTTAAAAATATCCCCTTTTCACTAGACTAATACGGACATTTCTTTAAAAAATCCGCAAAAAATAGAGACTCTCACAGAATTGGCCTGTATAAGGCGTATAATGACTCATGAATTTTTAAACTAACTTAGAAAATGAACCAAGATTCGGGGAGGAGGTCCTATATACAAACCATCGCTTAAGAAAAATCATGAGTGGTCCGAATTTAGTTGAAACGAAACAACAGGTTAATGGTGCTTGAAAATTTTTTTTTGGTATTGTATGAATGACAGGATAGGAAATTTAATTTGGCGAAAAAACCCGTATTTTGGCTGACTGTCAGTTTTTTCCTGATATTTTCCCCTTTAACTCTTCTTGCCGAATTGAGTTTTAAAGCTGATCTGGCGTCACGCTATATTTGGAGAGGATTTGATCTTAATCCGTATAAAAAACCGGTTTTGCAACCTGAGATTGACTATGCTTTCGGAGACAGTGGTTTGGCCTTAAATCTATGGGCGAGTTTTTCCTTTGAGAGAAAAGAAGCTCATGAGGTTGACTTCACTTTATCCTATAGCCGGGAAATATCAAAAAATATCCTGTTAAAGACAGGTGTTATTCATTATACCTGGCATTTTGTGGAAGATTTTCGCTTTGAAGACGATACCAGCCAGGAAGTTTTCCTGGCAGCGGAACTTACGGAATTCTTTCTCCGTCCATCGATTACAGCCTTTTATGATTTCACCAATGGGGATGGGTTATATATTCTTTTCAAAACCGTGTGTTCTCTCAAGCTCCTCAGTTCAGTACGAGCTGATTTTTCGACTTCCCTTGGATACAATGGCGGGCAGTGGCTGGCTGAGGGAGTTGATCCCGGATTCAGTGACTTGAATCTCGGGTATACCATTCCTGTTGACATCGGTAATCTTCAAATCTCGCATTTCGCTAACTACACCATTGTTCTCCTGGATGCCATTGGGAAAGAAAATCACCTCTGGTACGGGATCTCAATCGCCTATAAAAAAAAGTAGCCTCCCTCTGCTTGTTCTCTCTCTGTGTGAAAATATATCAAACTTATTATTATTTTGTTATATTCAAGCCTTTAAAAATAGACAGTCAACTTTTGTGAAGTGAAGGCCTCTCTATTTTTTAGCTTTCTTCTGAAGCCACTCTTTCAACCCCTTGTCTTTTAATCCTTTAATAATTTTATCTCTGTCCCCCCATATAGCTTTCTTGGTAATGTTTATTCCAGTTTCGTGACAAATCTTCATTGCTTTAGCAGCCTCATACTCATTTATAATTCTTGTTCCACCGAATATCTGAAATTGTGACTTACTGACAAGCAAACCTAAATCGTCATAGTCTGCATTATCCGTTACTATCCATACCGCGGCCTGTTTGACATCGTAGGGAGCACCCTCCCTGTCCAACTCGACCACAAGTTTATTAAGCTCCGCCTGGAAGGGAGACCGCCGCACCGTGAAGCTGTCTTCGCTTCCAGGGATATCACGGGGACGATTGGCACATGCCGCCGAAGTTGAGAGATCGGTCCAGTTATCCGTCCGCAGCGTCTTTATCGTTTCAGCGGTGGTGACCATATTCTGAGAGGACGTATTCCGGGCGACAAAAAAAGTCCCGACAGGAATCCTGACCGTTACGGGATGAGGGACGAGGCGGCGAACACTGACATCAACACTTCTGATACCACTACCCTTCGTTTTCACTTCAATTTTTTTTTCGTTCAGTAAATCAACGATGTCCTTTCCCTCGACGTCCCGGAGCGCGGAACGGGCGGAAGCTTCTTTTTTATGACCAGGATAATTTACGAGAAATTCATTGATCGCCTCTTTCGTCCCTTCACGCTGTGCCGTAAGGAACAGGGTATCATCACCCTGAACAGCTTCCAGTTTAACTGTTGCTTCATCC
>CBDVEQ010000169.1:0-5671 GCA_965373045.1 uncultured bacterium
ACCCCAGATACACCAAAAAAAAGAATATCGGCCTCTACAGCAAGATCGTCAAGATATCCGATGTGTTTGACGCGATTACCTCAGAAAGACCCTATAGAAAAAAGATCTTAAGCCGGGATGAGGCACTGAATTTTATGGCGGAAAAATTCAAAGGAGAATTCGATCCGATTCTTTTTAACATCTTTACCAAGATGATCGGGGAATGTCCTGTGGGGACACTAGTTCTTCTTGATACCGGAGAAATCGGGATTGTGAATAAAACAAATCCCAACCCGGATTTTAATATCCGCCCTTTGATAAAACTGATAACCGATAAAAAACGCAAGCGGATTGACGGTGATATTGTTGACCTGTCCAGGATAAAACCGGGTACAAATAATTTTATGCGATCGATCGTTACAATTTTGAATCCCAGTGATTATGACATAAAAATATCAGACTATTTCGTTACACAAACCCTCTAACCCTTAAGAAGCGAGTCGAGGATTAATACACGCCTGCCTCTAACTTCAAGCCGCCCCTCAAAATAGAGTCTGACTGCTTCTGGATAAATTTTGTGTTCTTCCTTCAGGATTCTTGTACTCAAAGTGTCGTCGGTGTCGTTCTGAAGAACTGGCACAACCGCCTGATTGATGATAGGGCCCATATCCACATCAGGGATGACAAAATGAACAGTCGCCCCTGAAAACCTCACTCCCCAGTCGATGGCTTTCTGTTGGACATGCAGCCCAGGAAACGAGGGGAGCAATGCCGGATGGATATTAATGATCCTGTGTTTGAATTCCCTGCAGAATTCAGAAGTTAAGATCCTCATGTATCCGGCCAGGCAGATAAGGTCGATATCCCGGGTCCTCAACTCCTTGACGATGGCCATATCATAGTCTTCACGGGATTCATAATTTTTTGGACGCAGATAAAGTATCTCCAGATTCCTGTCCTGAGCGATCTGCAGCCCTGGAGCGTTCTTTTTATTGCTGAACACGACCGTAATTTCAGCATTGATATCGCCTTTTTTGATGGCATCGTGAAGAGCTATAAAATTGGAACCGCGGCCGGAGATAAAAACAGCGATTTTTCCCCTTTTATTGGGGCTGAGAAAGGTTGTATCAGTCATATTTTCCTCTCTCTCCTATTTTATTCATCACGATTTAATTTGGAAGATCTTTGGAATGGCATTTTTCCAGGTGTTGTATGCTAAGGCCACCGGGACTTTGATGCAGGATTTTTCGCTGTGCCGGATAAATATTTTTTGTCCGTTGACCTTGCCTATTTGGGTGATCGGAATGTTCCTCTTCCCGGCCAGATCCAATACTGTATCGAGATTTTCAGGCTCAACGGTCACGATGATCCGCGATTGTGTTTCGCCAAAAAACAGGGCGTCGGTTCGGATGCTGTCCTTCAGGCTCACTGTGCAGCCCAAAAAGGCTTCTGCGGAAAAAGCACTTTCCGCCAGGCAGACAGCCAGGCCCCCTTCTGAGATATCATTGGCCGAAGCAATAAGCTCTTTTGAAGCAGCCTCGATACAAAACTCCTGGACTTTTTTTTCCTCGGCCAGGTCGATTTGAGGAGGAGTCCCTTCTTCCTTTCCGTGTAACGCCCGAAAATATTCTGTTCCGTTGAGTTCTTCTTTGGTTTTTCCCAGAAGTAGAATAATGTCTCCCTCGTTCTTGAATCCCTGGCTGACAGCCTTATGAAAATCATCCACAATTCCCACGATCCCCAGAACAGGAGTTGGAAAGATGGGAGCTCCCTCTGTTTCGTTGTAAAAACTCACATTCCCTCCGGTCACTGGAATGGAAAAGACCTTACATGCTTCAGCAATGCCCTCGACTGTCTCTATGAACTGCCACATGATTTCTGGTTTTTCAGGATTGCCGAAATTGAGGCAGTTAGTTACACCCAGGGGGCGCGCTCCGATACAGGCCAGATTGCGGCATGCTTCTGCCACGGCTATCTTTCCTCCGGTTCGAGGATCCAAATAACAGTAGACAGCATTTCCATCCAGAGTCAAGGCCAGGGCGCTGTCTTTCCCTTTGAGCCTCAGGAGAGATGCCCCGGCTCCTGGAAAGAACACGGTATTGATCTGGACCATATGGTCATACTGCCGATAGACCCACTCTTTATTGGCAATGGTGGGCTGTGAGAGGAGCCGGAGAAAAGCCTTGTTGTAGTCTTCAGGGGGTTCAGGAAGGTTGATGTTCCTGATACGGGATAGATATGCCGGCTTTTTGCTTTGTCTGTTGTAGACCGGACAGGAGTTGACAATGGCATCCACGGGAACATCGACGACAATCTCTCCTCCGGCTTTGACCTTCAGCTTGTTGCCGTCGGTCACTTGCCCGATGATAACCGCTTCCAGGTCCCATTTAGCAAAGATCTCCTGCACCTCTTTGACAGTTTTATCTGTGGCTACGAGAAGCATTCTTTCCTGTGATTCAGAGAGCATGATCTCATAGGGAGTCATTCCCTCTTCTCTTTGGGGGACGAGGTCAAGGTTGATCTCGATACCGGTTCCGGAATTGGAAGCCATCTCTGAAGATGAGCAGGTTAAGCCTGCGGCGCCCATATCCTGGATTCCGACGATCAAACCTTTGTTCATGACTTCAAGGCAGGCTTCAAGAAGCAGTTTTTCTTTGAACGGGTCTCCGACCTGGACATTGGGCCTCTTTTCTTCGAGGTCTTCCCCGAATTCAGCAGAGGCCATGGTTGCGCCATGGATACCGTCTCTTCCTGTTTTGGACCCAATGTAAAGGACAGGATTCCCCGTGCCTTCGGCTTTAGCATAAAAGATCTTGTCGTGCTCAGCGATCCCTAAGCAAAAAACATTCACAAGCGGGTTTAATGCATAGCTGTTATGAAAATAGATCTCTCCGCCAACTGTCGGAACGCCCATACAATTTCCATAACCCGCGATTCCTGACACTACTCCGTCCATAATGGATCTGTTATGCGAATTCGACAGAGGACCGAACCTGAGAGAATTCATTAATGCAATGGGTCTTGCCCCCATTGTGAAAATATCCCGTAATATCCCTCCGACCCCAGTTGCTGCTCCCTGATAGGGTTCGATGAACGAGGGGTGGTTGTGTGATTCGATCTTAAAAACAGCAGCCATGCCGTCTCCAATGTCAATTATCCCTGCGTTTTCTCCGGGGCCCTGAATTACGTTTTCTCCGGTGACCGGAAGTTTCTTAAGATGGGCTTTGGAGCTTTTGTAGCTGCAGTGTTCTGACCACATCAGGGAGAAGATGCCCAACTCTGTGTAGGATGGTTCTTTTCCGATCAGATCGACGATCCTGTTGTATTCTTCAAAGGTCAGACCGTGCTTTTCTAAAAGCTTTTTATCGATCATTTCCGGCTCTCTATATAATCAATGATGGATTCAAATATGATTTTTCCATCTGCGCTTCCAAGTAAGGCTTCAGATGCTCTCTCAGGATGAGGCATCATTCCCAGTACGTTCCTGTCCAGGTTCATGAGGCCGGCAATATTTTCCATGGATCCATTGACATTGGCCATTTTACTTATACTGCCATCCGGGTCCGAATACCGGAATACGATCTGATCGTTTTTTTTCAGTTCGACAAGTGTTTCCGGAGTGGCATAATAATTACCGTCAAAGTGAGCGATAGGGATTTTTAATATCTGTCCGGCTCGGCTCGATCTTGTAAATGGGGTCTGGTCATTTTCGATCCTGATGTGTATATGCTGGCAGAGAAATTTGAGGTTTTTATTGCGCAGCATGGCCCCTGGTATGAGTCCCAGTTCCAGAAGGACCTGGAATCCATTGCATATCCCGAGAATGATGCCGCCTTTTTGAGCGAATTCTGTGATCTCTTGTATCAGAGGAGAAAAACGGGCGATGGCACCAGACCGGAGATAGTCCCCATAAGAAAATCCACCAGGGAGGACAATACAATCACAGTTTTTCAGGTCATGATCTTTGTGCCAGAGAAAAGTCGTCTCTTTGTCGAGAACGTCCCGCAGTACATGAAATGTGTCATAGTCGCAGTTTGACCCTGGAAAAACCACTACACCAAATTTCATTTGATGATTTTCCAATCGAATTTTTCAATGATTGGATTGGCCAGTACCTTATGAGCGATCTCCGGCACTACTTCATTCATCCTGTCCTCAGAGATTCCATCTAATTCCAGTTCAAATACTTTTCCCTGCCTCACATTCTTAATAAAATCATATCCTAATGTATGCAAAGCATTCTTTACTGTCTGTCCCTGAGGATCGAGGATGCTCTCCTTAAAAGAAATAAGAACTCTAATCTTCATCAGATAACACCCTGTTAAAAATATAATCGATTTTATCCATGTATGGATCCAGAGAGAAACATTTGTCGATCTCTTGCGGAGAGAGCTGCTTCTGGATCTCCGGGTCCGATTGGATTAATTCCTTAAAATCCAGATTGTTCTCCCAGGCTTTCATACTGTTGGTTTGAACACATTTGTAGGCCGCTTCCCGCGACATACCTGCCCTGGTCAGGGCCAGCATCACTCCCTGTGAGAAAACGAGCCCTCTGGTAACGTTAACATTTTTTTTCATTTTTTCCGGATTAACATTCCAGTTCGCAAGAATATTTTCTGCTTCAGAAAGAAGGAAATCCGTTACGATAAACGAATCGGGGAGGATAATCCTCTCTGCTGATGAATGGGAGATGTCCCTCTCGTGCCACAAAGCAATATTTTCCATTGCGGTCTGCAGGTTTGAACGGGGGATCCTTGCCAGGCCGGAGATCCTCTCTGCGCGGACCGGATTTTTTTTGTGGGGCATTGCAGAGGATCCTTTCTGTCCCTTAGTGAACGGCTCTTCTACTTCCAGGACTTCGGTCTTCTGTAGATGGCGGAGTTCGACCGCAAATTTATCCAATGAGGCGCAGATGAGGGCTAAAACGAATACTACCTCAGCATGCCTGTCTCTCTGGAGGATCTGGGTCGATACTTTTGCCGCTTTAAGCCCGAGTTTTTTCAGGGCGATTTTTTCAATCTTTGGATCAAGATGGATGTAAGTGCCTACAGCCCCGGCGATCCTGCCAACACTGATCCCTTCCAGTGCGGCATCCACACGTCGGATGTGGCGCTGGATTTCCTCATACCATACAAGGAGTTTTACACCGAACGTGATAGGCTCTGCGTGGACTCCGTGAGTGCGGCCGATAATGACCGTGGTTTTATGGATCAGAGCCTGTTTTCTGATAACATCCCTAAGACGAACCAGGTCTTTTCGTGTTTTTTCAAGGGCCTCCTTGATCAATGAAGACAGGGCAGTGTCCACCACATCATAGGATGTAAGGCCAAGGTGGAAATATCGGGAGAGATTTCCAATATGCTCTGCAACCGAAGTCAGAAAAGCGATGACATCATGCTTTACGACCTTTTCGATCTCGTCGATCCGATCGGTCGTAAAATCTGCCTTGTCTTTGATCTCCTTCAGCGCGTCATCCGGAATCTTTCCCAGTTCGTTCCATGCCTCACAGACAGCAATCTCCACATCCAGCCATTTTTGGTATCTGTTCTGGTCTGTCCAAATAGAGCCCATTTTTGGTAAAGTATATCTTTTTATCATGGAATAAGACCCTCTCTGAAATGATGTGTAATAATATCAGTAACATTCCACCCTTGTCAATAAACCTGAATTATTCATAAAAAATGGCCGATTC
>CBDVEQ010000170.1:0-5654 GCA_965373045.1 uncultured bacterium
TGTTTTATGGGATCATACAGCTGTGATGTCGTCGCAATTGTGAACTCTGTTTTTATATGACCTGTAAGGAAATAACTAAAAAGATCAGGTATGAACAGAAGTTTTTGTGTTTGCTCAATAAGTTCGGGGTTTTGTGTTTTGAGAGCATAAAGCTGAAATATTGAATTGAACTGCATGAACTGGATCCCTGTCAATTGATAAACCTGCTTTTCCGGCATTTTTTTTAAAAATTTCTTCATGGCCAGTTCATTTCGTTTATCCCTGTAAGCAAAAGGCGGGGAAATAATTTCTCCTTTCCTGTCCAACAGGCCGAAGTCAACACCCCAGGTATCGATTCCTATGGATTCTATCCGGCTCCCACACTCGATCGAACTCTTTATTATTCCTTTTTTTATTTCCTCATAAAGATGAAAAATATCCCAGTGAAGATGTCCATTTCGTATTATCATCCCATTGGAAAAACGGCAGATCTCCTGAATGGTAAGCCGGTCCTTTTTAATATTTCCTAAAAAAGCACGGCCGCTCTCAGCTCCTATGTCAAATGCAAGATAGTTTGTGGTTTGTCGTGTTCTCCCGTTCATCCCGTTTGTCTCGTTTGTCTCGTTTGTCTAGTTTATTTCGTTTGTTTTTATTATACTAAAGAATCATAAGGATTCAAGGATTCGAGGATTCTTGGGTTCGAATGAAAAGAAAAGATATAAGAGTTTATTGGGTTTGGCTCGTTTCACTCGCCGGCGAGAAAAGCGGGAAAAGGTGAAAGCCAGAAAAATAATTTAAATAACGTTTCCCGCGTTAACCATTTCTTGCATTTCCCGCTAGCGAAGCTAAACTCAAAGAGCTGGATTCCTGCTTTCACAGGAATGACGAGACAAACGAGGACATTATGTACAACATTAAATGGCACATTTTCCTGGCCGTTATATTGGTCTTTTTCATGACTATAAGAATTTCTGTTGCTGAAACTTTATTCGGCCCAAAACCTCCTACAAATCTTCGATGCGAATATCTTGTGAATCCAATGGGGATCGATATTGCAGAACCCCGTTTTTTCTGGACTCCGGAACACACGGAACGAGGAGAGACTCAAACAGCTTATCAGGTTCTTGTTTCAACCATGCCAGATGTAGAGACAGGTGACATTTGGGATTCAGGAAAAGTCAGATCCTCCCGGACAGCTCAGATTGATTTTTCATGGATCGAACTGCAAAGCAGGAAAACCTATTTCTGGAAGGTCTGTTACTGGGACTCTCAGGGAAGGCTCAGTGATTATAGTGCCATCGCACTATTCGAAACGGGATTTCTGGATCCTAAAGAATGGGAAGCCAAATGGATATCCAATCAAAATCAACGCCGCAAAGAATTCGAGCTGAATGGAAAAGTGAAACGCGCAAGGGCCTATGTTTCCGGGTTGGGATACTATGAACTGAGGATCAACGGGAAAAAAGTCGGGCAAAATGTTCTTGATCCCGGTTGGACGACCTATGACAAAAGAATTCTTTACAGTACATACGATATCAGCGGATTTTTACGGCCTGGAAACAATGCTGTAGGAGCCATCCTCGGCACAGGATGGTACGGATCACAAACATTTATTCTCCAGATTCACTTGGAAATGGAAAACGGAGAGGAAATCACACTGGTAACAGATGACACATGGAAGTCCAAGGCAGGACCGGTCGTTTCGGACAGCATATACAACGGGGAATTGTATGACGCCAGACTGGAAACGCCTGGCTGGGATCTGCCCGGTTTTGATGATTCCGGATGGGAAAACGCAGAACTGTCCATCAGCCCTAAGGGAATTTTAAGATCCCAGATGCTGCCGCCAATCCAGATTATGAATACCATTATCCCACGTCAGATCATGAATCCTAAGCCTGGAGTCTATGTGTACGATATGGGCCAGAATTTCAGTGGTTGGGCTCAACTTCGTGTCTCAGGTCCGCGCAGTACACGCGTCCGGATGCGATTTGCAGAACTTATTTATGACAATGGGATGATCAACAGGGAAAATCTTCGGAAAGCAAGAGCCGAAGACATATATATCCTTAAAGGAGGAGGGGAAGAGATCTATGAACCACGCTTCACCTATCATGGTTTCCGGTATGTTGAACTGACCGGTTTTCCCGGTGTGCCTACCCTGGATTCGATCAAGGGAAAAGTGGTACATACATCGGTTAGCCAGACCGGCAATTTCTCATGTTCCAATCCCCTTCTGAACCAGCTCCAGAAGAACATTATCTGGGGTCAAAAAACAAACCTTCACAGCATCCCAACTGATTGCAGTCAGCGCGATGAGCGCATGGGTTGGTTGGGAGATGCCCACCTGACAGCGGAAGAAGCAATGATGAATTTTAATATGGGTGCTTTCTACACAAAATTCATCAACGACATAGGAGACGTTCAGGGTAAAAAAGGGACCATCACAGACACTATCCCTTTTATCTGGGGACAGAGGCCTGCGGACCCGGCCTGGGGAACGGCCTATCCCCTTCTCTGCTGGTACATGTACAGATTTTACGGAGATACAAGCATTCTTAATGATCACTATGACGGTCTGAAAAACTATGTGGACTATCTTATAGACCGGAGTAAGGAAAACCTGTTAACTTACAGTTATTATGGAGACTGGGTCGCTGTGGACAAGACTCCCGGAAGCCTGGTATCCGCTTTCTATTATTATTATGATGTTATTGTTTTGAGCAAAATAGCTTCTGTCCTGAAGAAAAGCGAGGATAAAAAAACATATATGAAATTGGCCGAAAAGATCAAATCCGCTTTTCACAAACGGTTCTACAACATGGAAACTGGAGGATATGGGCCCAATACTCAGACCGCTAATGTCCTTCCCCTGTTTTTGGATATGGTTCCTTCATCAGAAAAAGGGAGGGTGATCCAAAATCTTGTCCAGGATATTATGTATAAGAACAACACCCACCTGACTACAGGCATTATTGGAACTAAATACCTGATGGAGGTACTCACAAATATTCATTCCGTTCCCCTTGCCTTTGAATTAGCCACACAGACGAGTTATCCAAGCTGGGGTTTCATGATCAAGAACGGGGCCACCACCCTCTGGGAACTCTGGCAGAACAAGACCGGTCCTGGTATGAATTCCCACAATCATCCGATGTTTGGAAGCATCGGCTCCTGGATGTACAGAACATTGGCCGGAATCCGGCAGAAACCCGAATCTATCGGATACAACAGCATTATCATAGAACCACACATGGTGCGGGATCTAGATCATGCTGCCGGAACACTCCAAACGATTAGCGGGAAAATCCATGCAGCTTGGCAGCGCACAGGAGGGTCTGTTAAGCTCGAGGTCCTTATCCCGGTCAATTGCAAAGCTGAAATCATCATGGCAAAAGGAATCCTCAGAAATATTATTCTAAAAGAAGGGAACTCTCTCGTCTAGGCTTATAATAAATTTAAAACCGGCGTGAAGGGAATCACTATGGTGGATGAAAAAAAAGACACGATCGTTGTTCAAATCGGCTCAGGGAAGTATGTTTTTACTCTTTCCGGAGAATAAAAAGGTCCATACAGCAGCGAAAAAAAACCAGCCGGCAGTTGCAATCAGAAAATAATCCTTGAATGCCTTTGCTTCGATCTTGCCCAGAAAAACAAGCACTGGAAGAACAGCACAAACCACAAGGCATATCAGGGCGCCAGCCCCAAAGAAAACTTTTTTCATCTTATTCTTTCCTCACAAATTGCAGCCCTGTATAAATAAATAGAGCGATAAAATATCCCGGCAGCCAGCGGAAAAAAAGATGTATGGGCATAAAGAAGCAGATCACGAGTGTGATGATCCATGCGATCAAGGCTTTCCAGTTGAGGATTTTTTTGTTTTTTTCTGCCTGGTATTGTTCCAGATTCAAAAGAGGAAATATCCAGAATTCCGCAAACACGATTGCACCGATAGGCATCAGTATCAGTCCATAAATAGCAACATAATCTAACAGCTTCATAAAAAAGATTGGGAAGCAGGACAAAATGGTTGTCGTCATTCCCGCTGTTAAAGTGACTTTCCAACGAGACCAGTTAGGAGTGACTGCCTGTAAAGCCAGTCCTGCCCTGTATAGGGTAGGATTAGCTGTTGTCCAACCTGCAAGGAACACTCCTAGAACGCCAGCCAAGCCCAGGGCCTCAAAGGCCATCATTCCCGGATGCATGTCTCTCCCTATGGCAGCAACCATAACACCCGAGCATATCCAGGCAATAAAATGTCCCAGGTACATGCCGAATGCAGAATAAAAACCGTATATCCAACGTTTTGCATAGCGGAACAAAGCCATATCCGAGAGGCCTATGTGCATGGCCAGGTTGCAAAACCAGGCAAAAAACATGATGTGCCAGAGGCCAAATTTCTCTTGACCAGTCACTGCGATCCCATTCCATATTTTTGTCCTGGCAATAAAAAGCAGGTTATCAAGATTTGGATGGACACCCAATCTTGACAGAACCCCCACAGCCCCTGCAATGAAAACTATAAAAATCCATGGAGAACAGATCTGAGCGAAACGGCTGAGTTTTTCAAAGCCAAGGACAGCGATGGAGGTGAATAAGAATCCAATGATCATTGTGATCAGAACCCACCCGGGACTTGGCGGCAGAATATCGGACGGCGATGGAATTGGGACATTAACGATCAATCCGACAGCCGTGGCGGAAACCGCGATCATGGCTCCTGCGAGCACGCAGTAAAGAAGCGCATTGGCAATGTTATATATGAGGTTCAGGCCCGGTCCTGCGATCTTTCGCAAATACCAGTAGAGAGTAAGCCTTGTTCTGGTAGCAATGGGAGCACATATAAATGTCCATGAGAGAACAGCCAGCATGTTCCCGAGAAGCAAGCCAAGAACCAGGTCATGGAATGTCACACCATGGAGAACAAAAAAAGCGCCGATGACAAACTCGGTGGCTGCTACATGCTCGCCCGCGAAAATTCCTGCGAATTTCCCTCCTCCCTGAAGTTTTTTCTGGGACACCGGTTCCCGGTCAAATTCATAAAGACCATCCATCTTGGAAACAATACGGGATAAGTTCATTTTTTCGAATAATTTCATATTTTTTCAATGTTGTCAAAATACAAAAAGCCGTCATTTCTTGAAGGGATTCTTAATTTGGGATAAACTTCTTATATGCCTGAAGAAACAATGACACCAAGAGAACGGTGGATGGCTGTTTTGGAACACAAAATCCCTGACAGGGTTCCCACGGATTATTGGGCAACGGATGAAGCAACAGCAAAGATCATGAAATACCTGGGATACAACAACAAATATGAAATGCTTCAAAAACTGCATGTTGATTATATGGTGAAAGTAGAGCCTGAATACATTGGTCCTTCCATGCCTGAAAATCAGGACGTTTTCGGTTGTTTATATAAAGATATCGATTACGGCACAGGAATATACAAAGAATGTATATTTCATTCTCTTGCAGATTTTCAGACCATTGAGGAAATCGAGTCTAATTACACTTGGCCGGACCCTGATTGGTGGGATTACAGCGGGATACGCGATCAGATCCGGAACCATGAAATCTATCCTGTACAGGGAGGGCACTATGAGCCTTTCCTGATATATAAATATCTTCGAGGTGATGAACAAGGCTATATGGATCTGATGTTGCATCCCGAG
>CBDVEQ010000171.1:0-5605 GCA_965373045.1 uncultured bacterium
ACTGCTGTTGTCGTGGTTTTTCCTTCCTTGGTTCGGGCTTCTGCTTGGGGGGGGCTGGTTGTTTGGCCCCCCAGCGACCGGATCGTAATGGCAGGGATCGGATTCGGTATGATGGGTATCCCAAATATGAAAAGTTTTTTAGAAAAGGACGAAGTCCAGTGGGTTGCAGTATGCGACCTGGACAAAAAACACTTACAAAGGGCAAAAGACATTGTTGACAAAAAATACGGCAATACAAACTGCCCCACTTACCATGACTTTCGCGATCTCTTCAAGAGAAACGATCTTGATGCGGTTTCCCTCGCCCTGCCTGATCACTGGCACGCCATTGTTTCCATTGCTGCTGCCCGTTCAGGGTTAGATATCTATGGAGAAAAGCCTTTCACTCATTCTCTCCCGGAAGGACGTGCTTTATGCAATGCCGTCAAGCGCTATGGAAGGATATGGCAGACAGGAAGCTGGCAGCGTTCTGTAGCCAATTTCCACAAAGGCGCCGAGCTCGTTCGCAACGGGCGTATCGGAAAGATACTGAAAGTCGAAGTCGGACTTCCGGCAGGTCACCATGATTTTGCCGGTACAGGCGGCCAGGAAACAATGGGACCGCCACCCTCTCATCTGGACTATAATTTCTGGCTTGGTCCTGCCCCTTATGCCCCTTATTGTCCGGCCCGGGTCCACATGAACTGGCGCTGGAATCTGGATCTTGGTGGAGGACAGCTCATGGACTGGATCGGCCATCATCTGGATATCGCTCATTGGGGGTTGGGCTTTGACAGCACCGGACCCGTTGAGGTCGAGGGCTACGGGGAATACTCCAGAGCCGGCATCTGGAACAGCCCGACACGGTATTTATTTACTGCAAAATATGCTGACAAGACTTCCATAACCATAGCCGGAGGCCATAAAAATATAAAAATGGGAGCAAAATGGACCGGCGAATACGGATGGGTGTATGTCGACAGAGGCCAGTTTGAAACACATCCTTCTTACCTGAAACAAGACATTATCGGCACAAATGAGATCAGGCTTTATAACAGCAAAGACCATCATCAAAACTTCCTCGATTGTGTAAAAAGCCGCAAACAGACCATTACACCGGCTGAAACAGCTCACCGCTCAGCAAGTGTGGGGCACCTGGGAATGATTTCCATCAAGTTAGGCCGTAAGATCAAATTCGATCCACAGACTGAGACCATCCTTAATGACTCTGAGGCAGAACGGCTGCTAAGCCGGTCATACCGCAGTCCATGGCAGTTGGGATGTTAGAGGAGTCGTTACAATGAAGATCTCAAGACAGACAACAAATAATCGGATCCTAAATTTAATATGGCTGGTTTTAGCTGCCTCCCTGATCCTGCTTCCCATGAGACAGACCATTGCTTCTGCAGAAAATACAGGATTAAAGGCCATGATCGTGACCGGTCAGAATTCCCATGACTGGAAAGTCAGCACTCCTATAATAAAGCAGATCGTAGAGAATACCGGGCTTTTTACAGTAGACATCGTAGAAAGTCCTGCCTCCGGCAAAAACATGGATCAATTTTCTCCTGATTTTTCCAGGTATGATGTCGTTATATTAAACTACCAGGGAGATTCCTGGCCTGAACAGACCCGTAAAAAATTTGTTAACTATGTAAAAAACGGAGGCGGTGTGGTCGTTTACCATGCGGCAGATCATGCTTTTCCTGATTGGGAAGAATATAACACCATCATCGGACTGGGCGGCAGTAAAGGACGTAATGAAACTCAGGGCCCTTATGTTTTCTTTAAAGATGAAAAAGTTGTTATAGACACCTCACCAGGAATTGCCGCATATCACGGCCATCTCCACGAATTTGTAGTTACAAACCGCGAAACAAACCACCCCATAACTAAAGGACTTCCTGTTAAATGGATGCATGCCAGGGATGAACTTTACAGTTTGTTGAGAGGCCCGGCCAGAAACCTCACAGTTCTTGCCACAGCTTACAGCGATCCTGTTTACAGCGGATCCGGACGGCACGAACCGGTCCTGTTTACCATGTTATATGGAAAGGGCCGTGTATTCCATACAGTTCTTGGCCATACAGGAAAAGAGAAATCCTCCAACGCCGTTGAGTGCGCAGGATTTATCGTCACATTTCAACGGGGCACAGAATGGGCTGCTACCGGGACAGTCACTCAAATAATCCCGGGAGATTTCCCTGCTGTTCATACAGATGTTCCGTTTCTCACCCAAGTTCGGATTTGGCCGGATTATCGTCCACCTTCCCTGAAACACATCCTGGATGAATTGAGGGACTATGAGGAAGGCACAAACGACCAGATCATTCTTCAACTTCAGCGATATATTTTTACAAACAGGAATTCTCCTGATTCCCGTACTTCCTGTGAAAAAGAATTGATAACATTTCTTAAATCCAATGCCACAGCCACAGCAAAAATGGCGGTCTGCCGTCAGCTCCAAACTGTGGGAAGCAAACTTGCCGTTCCTGTCCTAAGAAAACTGCTTTTAAAAGGAGGCACTTCTGATACAGCCCGCTATGCACTTGAGAAGATTCCAGGCGATGCAGCTCAGAAGGCTTTTATAGATTCCCTGGCAGAAACTCAAGTTGCTGTCAAACTCGGTATCATCTCTTCATTGGGGAACAGAAAAGACACATCCGCGCTTCCTGTCTTAAAAGAATATCTTTACGGTTCTGACAAAATACTGGCTGAATCTGCTGCTACAGCCATTGGTCAGATCTCTTCTATCAAATCCGCTGAAATACTCTCGCAGGCTCTTAAAGATCTCAAAGGAGATCTTCGTATAAAAGCCGCTTTTTCTTTGCTCCTTTGCACAGATCAGCTTCTTGAGAGAAAAGTTCAAATACAGTCTCTTTATAAATTTTATCGAGTGTTAATGACGGACGGCATCCCTTTGCCGATTCAACAGGCCGCTGTTAAAGGCAAGATCCTCACTACGCATACCTGTCCTATACAGATGGTCATAGACCTCCTCAAAGGAAAAGAAAAAGACCTCTATCTGCCTGCGATAAACATGATCCCCGTCATTTTCTCGAAACAACATATCCCTTATCTATGTCCTCTGCTGAAAGAACTACCGGCTGTCCGGCAGGTCCAGCTTCTGGCTGTATTTTCCAAATACAAGATCCCTGAAACTCGCCGCAGTGCAGTCACTTCATTAAAAAGTACAGACTCAGCCGTCAGAATTGCTGCCCTGGAAGCCCTGGCAGAGATCGGTAGTGCGAAAACTGTTGGTCTTCTGGCAGAACATGCAGCCCGATCCACTGGTATTGAACAGACCGCAGCCAGAAAAAGTTTCTGGACGCTTCAGGGGCAGGATATCGACCAAGCGATCCTGACCGGCCTCATTAAAACTGCAGATCCGAAAATACGGACTGAATATCTGCGCAGCATCAGTGAACGCTGCATCCTGCCCGGGATCAGTCTCTTGATGGATCAGATCCGTACGGATGATTCCAGAAACCGCCTTCAGGCCATCAGAGCTTGTCGTAAGATCGCACATCCATCCGCTTTACCAGAACTTCTCAAACATCTCCTCAGTATCAGATCTGAAGCAGAGGCCAATGAACTGGGAATCACCATTGCTTTGGTTTCTTCAAAAATCACCATCCCAGAGAAGCGCGGCGATGCTGTGACTGCTGTTCTTGAAGAAGTCGAAGACCCAAAAATCAGAGCACGTCTTATCCGGATCCTGGGCAAGATCGGAGACAACAGCAAACTTGCTCTTCTCAGATTGTCACTGCATAATGAAAATAAAGACATTAAGGATGCTGCTGTTCGCGCCCTTACTGATTGGCCCGACTTATCTCCAAAGTACGACCTCCTTCATATTGCGAAAAATACAGGAGATTCTACACATAAGATTCTTGCCTTACGCGCATATATTCGTATGATCGAAATGGAAAAATATCAATCTCCGGAAGGAGCAGTTCAAAGTTTAAAAACATCTTTGGGTCTGGCATCGCGTCCGGAAGAGAAAAAACTGGTGTTAGGAGTTCTCCCGGTTTTTGCTTGCAAAGAAGCCCTTATATTGGCAGAATCGCTCCTGGAAGATGAAGCGGTCCAGGATGAAGCCCGGGCTGCAATTGACCAGATCCAAAAAAATATGAGGAGGTAGTCGTGATCGAAGGACAGGAATCAGACTTCAATGCAGAACCATTGACATACGGAATGGTAGGGGGAGGTCAAGGCGCATTTATCGGCGATGTCCACAGAAAATCCATCGCAATGGACGGCAAGGCTGTTCTTAAAGCTGGCTGCTTTTCCACAGATTTTAATAATACACTGATCACAGGAAAATCTCTCGGATTGGAAAAAAGCCGGCTTTACAGGACATTTGAAGAAATGATGGAAGCAGAGAGTAAGCGGACCGATAAGATTGATTTTGTAATCATTGTCACTCCAAACAACACACACTTTTCTATCGCAGAAGCTGCTCTCCAAAGCGGAATACACATTGTCTGTGATAAACCCCTTACAACTGATAGTAAGGATGCGAAAAATTTGGAAAAACTGGCTTCTGAAAAAGATCTTCTTTTTTGCGTAACCTATGCTTATACCGGTTATCCGGTCGTCAAACACATCAGGGACCAGATCGCTGATGGAAAATTGGGCAAGATCCGTTTTGTTCACGCAGAATATGTCCAGGACTGGCTGGCCTCTCCTCTTGAGAAGACAGGCCAGAAACAGTCAGCCTGGCGGTCAGATCCCAGCAAGGCCGGTTTATCCAACTGCGTCGGAGATATCGGAAGCCATATCGAAAACATGGTGTCTTACATGACAGGCCTGGAGATCCAATCTCTCTGTGCACGGCTGGACACACTTGTAGAGGGCCGGCTCCTGGATGACAACGCATCGATTTTACTTAATTACAAAGGGGGCGCCAAAGGAATGTATTGGAGCTCTCAGATCGCTATAGGGCAGGACAATGGCTTCCGGGTCCGGATATACGGCTCAACCGCCTCCGTAGAATGGGCTCAGGAAAATCCCAACTACTGCAGGTTCTCCTACCTTAAAAAGCCGACCGAGATCATTTCGCGGGGCAGAGACCAACTCTCTCCCCTTGCTCAGAGCTTTTCCCGGATCCCTTCCGGACACCCTGAAGGTTACTTTGAAGCCTTTGCCAATATCTATGCGGCATTCACAAAAGCTTTGCGCTATAAAAAGGCCGGTGAGCCTCTCACAAAAAAGGATATGGAATATCCTGGGGTAAAAGACGGGATTCTCGGTGTTAGATTCATCGAAAAATGCGTCGAGAGCTCGAAAAATGGAGCCATCTGGATAAATGTTTGATATATTAAGGAGGAGATCATGAGGCCGGTAACGATTTTCACAGGACAGTGGGCAGACCTTTCTTTTGAGGATGTATGCCGCAAAATGAGCGAATTGAAATATGATGGTCTTGAAATCGCCTGCTGGGGTGACCACATGGAGGTTAATAAAGCCGCACAGGATCCTGATTACACAGCAAACAAAAAATCCATTCTGGCAAAATATGATCTTCAGTGCTGGGCTCTTGGAGCCCATCTGGCAGGCCAATGCGTTGGCGAGTGTTATGATGAACGCCTGGATGTTTTTGCACCAGATAAAGTGAAGGGAA
>CBDVEQ010000172.1:0-5555 GCA_965373045.1 uncultured bacterium
CCTGCTTTATTCATAAAAATTTGCGATACGTTTAAACATTAACACAATCATCTAAGAATTTATTTTATATATCGCAACTTTTTCCCCTTCGGGCGAGCCGATCTCACCACAGTGGCTTCGTCGTGTTCCGTTCGCAGTATATAAATACAGCTTCACAAACCACTCCTCGCAGCTACGGCAATCTCGACCCGTGAATAAAGCAGGCTCTCTGGATTATTCATAGGCTAAAAATCATCACAGGCTCTGTAAGCTGCGATCAGGGCTTTTTCTCCTTGTTTACCTGGAAGGCTCTTTCCATGTTCCATGCACAGAACCCCCTTATAGCCCTTTCCGTGAATATGCTTGAATATATTTTTAAAGTTGATCTCCCCGGTTGTCGGCTCATTCCGGCCGGGATTATCACCAAGATGGAAGCTTGCAATCTCATCCCAGGCCCGGTCAATATTGGGGATCAGGTTCCCCTCGGATATCTGCTGATGATAAAGGTCATTGACGATCTTACAGTTCGGACTGTTCACCGCCTTGCAGATCTGATAAGCCTGAGGAATTCCTGTCAGAAAAAGCCCGGGATGGTTCCACCTGTTTAATGGCTCGATAACAATGACCAATCCGGCCGGCTCACAGATATCAACACATAATTTAAGGTTGTCGATCACATTAGCTGTCTGATAGTCCCATTCCAGTTTTTGTCCATACCTCCCAGGGACCACCAGAGTCCATTTGGCATTGACCCGTGCAGCTGTTTCCACGGCCTTTTTCATCGTTTTTTCAAGCATCTTCCGGACATCCTTATCCCGCATAACAAAAGACTCTTTGGAAAAATCAGCATAGGCCACAAAAGGTCCAAGTTCCATGTTGAGGCGTTCCAGCTCAAGGGCAATGGACTTCTGCATTTTGGGTGGTTTTTTCATCAGGCCGTTGTCGAACATGGCCCTGAACCCATGGTCTGCCATGAATTTTAGCTGATCGATGGGATCCTCGCCGGCATGCGCCTTGAACATTCCGAAATAGGGCGCGTATTTGAGTTTAAATCCTGTCTTTTCCGTTCCGGAACTCCGGCCCGGAATACCTGCTGTAAGGGGATTTGCCGCCAATGCTGCCAGCGAAACCGCGGCCCCTCCCAAAAATTTCCGCCGGGAGAAATCCTCTTTTTTCTCTGTCATCATTCCACTCCTTTCCTTGAATTATAAATAAAATATTTTGACACTACTGAATAATCCACGTTCATCCTTTTATTAAATCCAACCTGAATCGAAAAGACGACTTTTTTCCATTCTATGTAATGAAATGGGCAATTGCAAGAATGATCAGGACTCACATCGTTCTATCATCTCCATTAGCTCTGCCAGGACCATAGCCGTGGCTCCCCAGATCTTGTGTCCGCCGTAGAAATAAAAAGGCACCAGGATGCTCTCCCCTCTGATCGTCCAGTTTTCTTTCTTGATGTTCTGAGAATCAAGCAGGTGGTCCAGTGGAACTTCGATCACTTCAGCCACCTCTTTGGACGAAGGCACAAACTCTGGTCTTGAAGCGGTTATCCCTACAACAGGATAGATGCAGTAATTACTTGGAGGAATATATAGAGGAGTCATATCACCCAGTATTCGCACATCTTCCGGAAGCACCCCCAGCTCCTCCTGAGTTTCCCTGAGGGCAGTTTGCTCAAAACTTTCCTTGTGCTCGCATCGTCCGCCTGGAAAAGAGATCTGCGCTTGGTGCCGGCTGACACGTTCGGTGCGGCGGGTCAGGACCAGATGGAGCCGGTCTTCCCATGGATAGAACAGGATCAGCACACCTGCTTTAATGCAGGAATTCAGCACACCATCCACCAGTCTGTGTCCGATACTCGGGACCGGGATCATTTTCAATCGAGCCTGGAATCCGGGTTTGGAGCGGAGAAAGGCTTTCTCCAGTGATCGAATGCTCAGGTCTAAGCGAATAGAAGGCCCTTTCATTTTTTTGCAGACAGATTTTTCATTTTGAATCGAAGCCAGAGTCCGGCAAGACGAATAAAATTGAGTTTTCCGCGTTCTCTGGCAAGTTTGATATAGGTCTGGCGCAGACTGCCGGGAACCTCGGTCTGTTCGGCCTCGGGTTTCCTTTCCAGAACAAAGGATTCCGTTGGACACGTGCTCACGCACAATCCGCATCCGATGCAGCGGTCCAGATTAACCACGATCTTGTCCCCATCCGGTTTTATGGCATCCATCTGGCAGCGATCGATACACACTCCACATCCTTTGCAGCTTGACGGATCATAGGAAACAATAAAAGGAGAGGAAACGATCTCGGCAGGTTTGGGATGTTTCTTAATAGTACGCAGCACACCACAACAGCATCCGCAGCAAAAACAGATATTGGCAATTTTTTTTGCATTGCTCGGGGATATGACTAAACCTTCTTTATCCGCTTTTTTGAGAAGGGCAAGCGCATCGTCCAGATTGATAAGGCGGCCTAGCCCATTTTCTTCATAATATTGAACAGCTCCTCCCATGATCAGGCACATTTCCTCTGGTTTATCGCATCCTTCCCCCATCATTGTTCTTTCCCTACGGCAGATGCAGGGAGCAACCAGGAACCTTTTATTAGACTGAATAAGCTGTTCCGCATTCTCATAGGCCATCACCTCATGCTTGACTGGTATGCTCTGCCCAACAGGAACGGTCCGAAGCTGCGGTGTTTTTTTCCACACCTTGACATCCAGAAGATGGGGCATGTATTCATCCATATCCTTGATCAGTTCAGGGCTGAGATCATTCACGTGGTACTCCCAGATGCCGATGACGAACTGGGCGGCCATATATTTGGGCTTTCTGCCTTTGGGATGATATCGTGAAATGAGCCCCTTCTTGGCCATATCTTCCAGCCTGGTGGCAGCCTCCTCAGGAATAAGCCCTGCACGCTTGGCGATCGCTGATGCTTCTTCCGGGATCAGAAGTAAATGGACAGCCAGCTTCGCCTCCTCTTCTGTAAAAAGACGGTGAAGGATCCTGATCTCTACACCACTTTCCGTAGACGGGAAACCGCCAGGCAGGTTATCCAGGTGTTTGGCTAATTTTTTAAATACATCCTTATTCTTCATGCATCTTCCCTCTTATCCTGGATTATTCATAAAAATTTGCGATACGTTTAAACATCAACACAATCATCTAAAAATTTATTTCAAATATCGCAACTTTTTACCCTTCGGGCGAGCCGATCTGCTTTGTTGCGGCGCATTCGCAGTATATGAATACGGCTTCATGCGCCACGCCGTGCATATCGACTTGTGAATCATCCAGGCAAATTTGAATTATTCCACAGCATCACTCTGAAATCAAACACACTTGATATTGCGTTTTATTCGTTATAATCTGTGACCTCAAAAACATGACCACCTGGTTGCCTCTTATTTATCAATTTCTGATTGGCGGTATAATTTTTTTTATCGGCATTGTGATCCCATGGCGGCAGCGTGACTACTCTTGGAATAAAAGGGAAGACAGGCTGACTCTGGTATATATGATTCTCGGATTCTTTCTATATTTGACGCTTCAGACCCTCTGGACCCTTTATGCTATCGGAAAGATATAATGGATACAGCAACCGTCATCGGAACAAATCTTGATTATTTTGTCATTATCGGCTACTTCATCCTTATCTTCAGTTTCGGATTCATGTTCGCTCGATTTACCAAAACGACCAAAGATTTTTTCTTTGGTGGGCAGCGGTTCTCCTGGTGGCTGGTTACTTTCAGTTGCGTCGCTTCTGTGGTGGGTTCCTACAGTTTTATCAAATACTCGGCTGCGGGCTTCCGTTACGGTCTGTCCTCATCCATGTCCTATTTGAACGACTGGATCGTAATGAGCTTTCTCCTGCTGGGATGGCTGCCTATCATCTATTTTGGAAAGATCGTCTCTGTTCCTGACTACTTTAAAAAACGATTTGACAAGCGGACCGCAGTTGTTGCCACCATCATCGTCCTTATCTACATGGTCGGCTACATCGGCATAAACCTTTACACCATGGGGGTGGCTCTAAACGCAATGCTGGGTACGGATATTTTCTGGTCAGCCGTGGTCATCGCGCTGATATGCGGGATCTATGTCACAGCCGGCGGCCAGACATCGGTTATCATGACCGATCTGGCCCAGGGTGTGATCCTGCTTATCGCAGGGTTTATCCTCTTCGGATTGGGATTGAAGGCCCTGGGAGGCTGGGATGTGTTCTGGTCCGGGCTACCATTGCTCCACAAACTGCCCTTTGCTCAGTTCAATGAACCACGTCAATTCCATTTTGTGGGCATTTTCTGGCAGGATGGGATTGCCAATACATTTGCTCTCTACATGATGAACCAGGGATTTATTCTGCGTTTCTTGTCCCTGAAAAGCGTAAAAGAAATCAAAAAGACCTATCTTTCGCTCATCCTTGTGCTCATGCCCCTGGCCGCAATCGCCGTTTCCAATGCGGGATGGGTAGGTAGGGCCATGGTTTCTGCCGGGCTTCTGCCGGCCTCTGTCAATGCAGAGCAGGTTTTTGTCCAGGTGGCAGGAAAGGTAGCACAGCCGGGGATGTTCGGGTTTATCATGGCAGCCTTGACCGCGGCACTGATGTCCACCATCGATACCCTCATCAATGCAGTCTCTGCCGTAGCGGTAAATGATGTCTACAAGCCTTATTTTCGCCCGGATGCACCGGACAGGCACTATCTGCGTGTCGCCAGGATCATTTCCCTGTCTTCGGCCTTTCTGGGAATCCTGCTCGTGCCATTATTTGCTTCATTCAGATCCATCTATCTGGCCCATGGGAGTTTTACAGCCAGCATCACACCTCCCATGATCGTAGCCATTGTTCTGGCCGCATACTGGAAAAGATTTACACCTAAAGCTGCATTCTGGACCCTGGTAGGTGGATCTGCTCTGGTCGGCCTTTCCATCTTCTGGCCCGTAGTCATTACTCCATTTTCACACGGAGTCGATGGAGCCGGCGGATTCAAATACATACGGGCGCTCTACGGCCTGATCGGAAGTCTGGCCATTGCCGTGACCATCTCATTTCTTACAAAATCAAAAAAGGATCCAGCCAAAGAAGGATTAGTGGTTGGTTCGCTGGGCAGGGCAAAGAGACACTATAAGGGGGGACCGCCCAACGAAAAAGAGGGAAGATCCTGCACGGGAAAACTGGTAGTGGACAACGCTGTTGATGAGCTGAGTGTTTCAAAAACCATGGCGGAAAGAATGGCTGCAGAGACCGGAGATATCGTCTATATCAGCGATGCCCGGCAGTGGTTGGGAGGACTGCGGTCCGTTCATGCAAAAATATCTCTCATCCATGACGGTGAGGAAAACACCATTTTAATTTCCCCTGACCTGATAAAGCAGGGAAACCTTTTAATCCACAAGAAACACAGGATCGAAAAAATTATCTAGGAGAGGGCATGAAAAATATCTTAACACTATGGTTGATTCTTTTATTGGGAGGAGCCATGATTTTAACAGATTCCTGCAAACGGGCTCATGAAATGCTTGTTGTCGCACACAGAGGGGCATCGGCCTATGCTCCGGAAAACACATTGA
>CBDVEQ010000173.1:0-5512 GCA_965373045.1 uncultured bacterium
TTGTCATCACCGGGACAGACCGCCTGCAGCACTTTCTCTGGAACGCTTATGAAGAGACGGGCCATGTCTACCACCAGAATTTCCTGGATTACTACTCAAAGATCGATGAACTCGTCCAGGAGATCGCAACTGCATACGAAAAAAACACTGGCAGTTACGAAGGTCTCTATCTTCTCTCTGACCATGGCTTTACAGGGATCGAGCAGGAAGTTTACCTCAACGCGTGGCTTGAAAAGGAAAACTATCTGAGTTTTGAAACCAAGGAGCCAAAAAATCTAGGAGAGATCTCGGAAAAGGCCGTAGCATTCACCATGGACCCCAATAGGATCTATGTTCACACAAGAGACAGATACCCAAAAGGGGTTGTTGACCCGTCTGATAAACCTGCATTAAAAAAAGAACTCCAGGAAAAACTGCAAATGTTTGAATATAACGGGAAAAAAGTTGTTAAGAAAGTGTTCGACACTGATGAAGTCTATTCCGGTCCTCTTATGGAAAAAGGGCCTGATCTCATCGTTATCTCCGAGCAAGGATATGATATAAAGGGTTCGATCAAAAAGAAAGATATCTTCGGCCGGACCAACCTGCAGGGAATGCACACATGGGACAACGCATTCTTCTGGGCTCTCAAAGACCACGGCTCTAATCTTGCCATATCCGATCTTGCAAAAATCATCCTTGGACACTTTGAATGAATAACAAAATCAACATCAAAATATACTTTATTCTCCTGGTAATCTTCTTTTGTACTTTTCCCCTTCACGCCTACGTTGGACCAGGAGCAGGGTTTGCCTTTTTATCTTCTTTTCTTGTGCTTTTCATTACCTTTTTTCTGGCTCTCTTTTCTTTCATTGCATGGCCCTTTCGGTTTCTTATAAAGGTTCTCAAAGGGCAAAAAGCTTATAAAAAAAGCCGTATAGACCGGATGGTCATAGTCGGACTGGACGGAATGGAGCCTACTCTGATTGAAAAATTTTTGGCTGAAGGCAAACTGCCCAACATGTCCAAACTCAAGGATCAAGGTTCCTATGCCCGTTTGGACACAACCACCCCTGCTATATCACCTGTGGCCTGGTCATCCTTTATGACAGGCTGTCATCCTAACAAGCATAATATCTTCGATTTTCTGAGCCGAAACTTAAAAAACTATCTGCCCGACCTTTCCTCCGCTAAGATTGGAACTCCTAAACGATTTCTTTCCATGGGAAAATACAATATCCCTCTTTCCAAACCGGAGATCAAGGGTCTTCGAAAGAGCATCCCCTTCTGGAAGATCCTTGGTGATGAAGGTATATTCAGCACCGTACTTAGGATTCCTATCACATTCCCGCCTGAAAAATTTAAAGGGCACCTGATCTCAGGAATGTGCGCTCCTGATCTCAAAGGTAGCCAGGGAACATTTTCTTTTTACACTACCGACTCTGCCAAAACACAAAAACATGAAGGCGGCATGATCATCCCCGTTAAAATGAACAGCAATACCATAGAAACCTACATCTCCGGTCCTGTCAATTCTCTTCTCAAGGAAGAAAAAGAACTGAGCCTTCCCATGACGATCTTTGTAGACAAAGACAATAATAATATTCGGATCGAGGTCTCAGGAGAAAAGATCGATCTCAAGCCCGGTACCTTCTCTGATTGGATACGGATCAAGTTCAGGCCAGGTCTCGGTATGAAGATCAGAGCTATCTGCCGGTTTTATGTTTCCCAGACCGATCCCCACTTTGAAATATACCTGACACCTCTGAATATCGATCCTGAAAAGCCCGCACTACCCATCTCCCATCCTTATATTTACTACGTTTACCTCGGAAAATTGATCGGCAGCTACACCACACTGGGAGAAGCAGACGACACCTGGGCTTTAAATGAAGATATTCTCAGCGAGGACGCCTTTATCAAACTATGCTATGACAACTATAAGGAATCCGAAAAAATGCTGTTCAACGCTATGGATAAAACCAAAAAAGGAATGGTCGCGTGCTGGTTCCAGATAACTGACAGCATTCAGCATATGTTTTTCCGTTACCTGGACAAAAACCATCCTGCCCTAAAAACCGGACAGACCAAAAAAAGCGCACAGGTCATAGAAAAACTTTACACCGACATGGATGACCTTGTAGGACGAGTCATGAAACAAATGAACGAGAACTCCCTCCTGGTCGTTATGTCTGATCATGGATTCAAAAACTTCTCCCGCGGATTCAACCTGAATTCCTGGCTCTATCTTAACGGATATCTTCACCTAAAAGACGGGAAAAAAGAAAGCGATGAGTGGTTTAAAGATGTGGACTGGAGCAGAACCAAGGCCTACGGCCTGGGCCTCGGAGGAATATACATCAATCTCAAAGAACGCGAAGCTCAAGGCATCGTCTCTCCCGGAGAAGAATTAAAAACATTAAAACAGGAACTCAGCGCCAAGCTGTCTGGATTAAAGGATGAAGAGATGGGGAAAGTTGCGATCAACAAGCTTTATGACCGCGATGAGATCCCTCCCGGCCCCTATAAAAGTAATTGCCCTGACTTTATCGTGGGATATAATATCGATTACCGAGTCTCCTGGGATTCGGTCACCGGCAAAGTCAATACGACTGTATTCGAGGACAACACTAAGGCCTGGAGCGGAGACCACTGTATCGATCCCCGTATTGTTCCCGGAGTCCTGTTCAGCAGTAAAAAAATCAACACAAAAACACCATCCATTGTGGATATTGCGCCTACAGCTCTAGATCTTTTTGGAATCGATATCCCCGGCTATATGGACGGCAGTGCTATAATAGACATGTCTGCTCTAACGAGCAATAAAAATACAAAACATATTGGACAATAACAATGTTAAAAATAAAAAGGAGAGAATTTCTAAAGATGGGGATTGCAGCCGGTTCCATGATGGCTGCTGGCAGCTCTTCGGACATGATCACCAGAGTTTTCGGAAAAACCGATACTCCGAAAAAGATGATAATCCTTGGTTTTGACGGAGTCGATCCTCACCTTCTCAATATGTGGATGAAGGCAGGAAAACTTCCTGCTTTTCAAAAACTTCAAAACCAGGGAACATTCACCAGGCTTCGAACAAGTCTTCCCCCCCAGAGCCCGGTCGCATGGTCCAATTTTATCACAGGCATGAATCCAGGCGGCCACGGTATTTTTGATTTTATGGCCCGTAATCCAGAAGATTACTCTCCTGATTTTTCTTCAGCTGCAATAACAGGCGCTGGAAAATCCATTACCATTGGAAACCTTGTCCTGCCTCTCAGCAGTGAAAAAGCCGTACAAAAAAGATCCGGCAAAGCATTCTGGCAGATCCTTGAAGACCATGATATCCCGGCAACAGTCTTTAAGATGCCCGGCAACTATCCTCCAGAGGAAACAGATCAGAGGACCATTTCGGGTATGAACACACCGGATATCGCAGGAAGCTATGGCATATACAATTACTACACAACAGACTACGCAGATCTTCAGAATGACTCCTATGCCGGAGGCAACCACCATGAAGTTTATGTTATTGGCAACCGTGTTGAAGCCAAGCTGCCCGGCCCTTATAATGTCTTTAAAAAAGGCGCCCCAAAAGCGACTATCGACTTCAAAGTCTTTTTAGATCCGGTCAATCCAGTGGCAAAGATCGTCATCCAGGACCAAGAGTTCATTCTCAACGAAAAAGAATGGAGTGGTTGGAAGAAAATACATTTCAATCTGATCCCAACCCAGAGTGTAAAAGGGATCTGCATGTTCTACCTAAAACAGGTCCGCCCTGAATTTAAGCTTTATGTATCCCCTGTCAATGTTGATCCGGCTGATCCCGCCATTCCAATATCCACTCCACCTAATTATTCCAAAGAACTGGCGAACCGGTTTGGCCCATTCTTTACCAAAGGGCTTCCGGCCGATACACACGCCCTGGATAATGCAGCATTGGACGATGAGTCTTTCCTTGAACAGGATAACATGATTTTCCAGGAACGTCAGGATATGTTTGAGTATGAGCTGGCAAGGTTTGAAGCTGGGGTCTTATTCCATTATGTCTCAAGCACAGATCAGAGACAGCACATGTTCTGGCGGCTTCTGGATAAGTCACACCATAAATATGATGAAAAACTCGCCCGTGAATTCGGAAATACTATTGAAAGTATTTACTCCCGGGTCGATTTTCTCTTGGATCAGGCTATACAGAAGGCAGACAAGAACACTGTGATCATGGTCCTATCTGATCACGGTTTTACTTCATTTAGACGTTCTTTTAATGTCAATACATGGCTAAAAGAAGCAGGTTACCATACATTGATCAATGATTGGAAACAGGGAGAGGACAGCCTCTTTATGAACACGGATTGGTCCAGGACCAAGGCCTATGCTTATGGCCTGAACAGCCTGTTTATCAACCTGAAAGGAAGAGAAGGAGAGGGCGTTGTTAATCCAAATGAAAAGGAATCTCTCGCCAGAGAGATCGCCCGGAAACTGGAAGCCTACAAAGATCCGAAAACAGGTGAGCATCCCATCCTTAAGGCCTATACCGCTCAAGAGGCTTATCAGGGTCCTTTTGTGGATCAAGCTCCAGATATTGTAATTGGGTATAATCGCGGTTACCGTGTCTCCTGGTCATCTCCCATGGGAAGGATCACTAAAAAGATCATGGAAGACAATGAGGAAAAATGGAGCGGTGATCACATGGCTTCTCCAGAAGTTGTCCCAGGAATTTTGCTTATGAACCAGAAGATCAACAATATGTCTCCTGCACTGTACGACCTTACTCCAACCATACTGAAGGTTTTTAATATAAAAACACCATCAAACATGATAGGAAAGTCTATTATATAGTACGAAGGAGCTAATGAATCATGGCAAAAGCAAAAGTTAAACTGGATAAAGATCTTTTTAAAAAAGTGAAAAAGTTTGCCGAATTATCCGGCTATTCCTCCCCTGAGGAATTTATCACCCACTGTCTCGAAAAAGAGATCTCTTCCCTTGAAGAAGCCGACTCAGAAGAAGAAGTGAAAAAGAAGTTAAAAGGGCTGGGATATATTTCCTGATTTTACACCAGGTCTAACATGTCCATAATCAATATCTTTTTCGGAAAACTTGTCGAATGGATACTTTTTCCTTTTCGCGGGATGAGTCCCTGGGTAGGAATGATCGTTCTTTCCCTGGTAACCGGGATCTTTATGCTTTTTATCTTTCGCATGACATCCAATCAGAAAGGAATCAAAAGCATAAAAAACAAGATCAAGGCCCATATCCTGGAATTGAGGTTGTTCCAGGACAATCTCAGAATATCGCTCAGTTCTCAGGGAAAGATACTCAAGTGCAACCTTAAATATATCAGCTACACCATGAAACCCATGCTTATCATGATCATCCCTCTGATCCTGATCCTCATTCAGATGAACCTGTGGTTCGGGTATAAATCCTTTTCTCTCGATCAAACCGCCCTCCTGAAAGTGACTCTCAACGATAATTACAATCCAGTTGAAACAGATATTACTCTTATTCCCTCATCTTCCGCGATCATCGT
>CBDVEQ010000174.1:0-5494 GCA_965373045.1 uncultured bacterium
AAAAGGGCTGCGATTGGTCAACCGGAAGTCTGAACTTCTCTCATCGTTAAAACTGGCCCGCTCAGAAGCTATGTCCAGCTTCAATGATGAATCTGTGTATATGGAAAAGTATATCGAAGAACCCCATCATATTGAGATCCAGATCCTGGCCGATCATTTTGGCAGGATTATTCATCTGGGGGAGCGTGAATGTTCCATTCAAAGGCGCTACCAGAAGGTGCTGGAAGAAACACCATCACCGTTTCTGGATGAGGACACACGTCAAAAAATGTGGAAGATCGCTGTCCGTGCGGCTCAAGCCGTGGAATACAGAAATGCAGGCACGGTTGAGTTTGTTGTGGATAAAAATAAAAATTTCTATTTTCTGGAGATGAATACCCGGCTACAGGTCGAGCACCCTGTTACAGAGATGGTGACCGGGATCGATCTGGTAAAATGCCAGATCGAGATCGCAGAAGGCCTTCCGCTGCGCTATAGTCAGGAGGATGTCCGGCCGAGAGGATCCTCTTTGCAGTGCAGGATTTATGCTGAGGATCCGGATTTGGATTTTATGCCTTCACCAGGAGAGATTATACATCTCAGGCCTCCGTCTGGAGGCTTGGGGGTCAGGGATGATACCGGAATATATGAGGGATTTATCGTCCCCCTGGAATATGACCCTCTGCTTTCCAAGCTTATCTCCTGGGGAGAAACACGAGAAGAGGCTATTCTTCGCATGCTCAGGGCTCTTTCCGAATATCAAATATATGGAATCAAAACAACGATTCCATTCTTCAAACGTATTCTTCGTCACCCCAAATTTTTCAAGGGTGATTACAATACACATTTTATCGCCGATCTGGAAAAAGAGATAAATATAAATGGTGAGCAGGATACTCAGATTGCCATTCTGGCTGCTGGTGTCAAAACGTATGTGGATAACCGCTCAGGGATGAAACAGGCCAGGAGAAAATTGAGCCAATGGAAACTCCGGGGAAGATCGGACGATTTTTTAAACAGGTTTTAACATGAATATCTCCTTATGGTTTGACAACGAGGAATTTAGGTTAGGTCTGAACAGAATGGAGGAGAACAAATTTCAGGTCAAGCTGAAAGGCAGGACCTTCAATTTATCCGTCGAGTTTGTAAATGATCACGAGATCCTCTTAAATGTGGACGGACGGATCCATAATGCGATTGTTTGTTCAAATACCACCTCCCATACTGTTTTTATGAATGGCCGCAGTTTCAATCTCGAAAAAAAATCCGCTTCACAGATTTTGGGTGATATTGGTGAAAAGCAGGTCAGAAAGGATGTTAAAACTTTCATGCCGGGCAGGATCGTAGATATATTATCTCAGGAAGGAGAGAATGTTGAGGAAGGACAAGCTATATTGATCCTGGAAGCCATGAAAATGCAGAATGAGATCAAATCTCCCCGGGCCGGGATCCTGACACATCTCAAATTCAAGCCCGGAGATTTAGTCGAAACAGGCGTTCTCCTCTTTACGGTTGAATAATTCAGTTAACCTCCATGAAACTCAAAAAAAGATTTATCACTCTCATCGTTCTTGGGATTATCGTCCTGATAATAATGGGAGCTGCTACTGTTCTGAGAGCGGTTTTCCTCAACCAAGTCACAAAGAGGATCAACAAGAGTTTTGCCTATCAAAGCCTGAAATTGACTGTTTTGCCTCCGGCCCTTATCATCCGGGATATCCGGTCCAAGTCTCCTTCTCCTTTTTTCTCAGCCAAAAAATTGTCTGTTACTATTTCTCTGCGTTCTTTATTTAGCCAGGAAAAACCCTTGAAGGCGGTTATGGAACATCCTGTGTTTCGGGTTTACAGCCTCTCCCGGGGACCGGAAGCGAAAAAGAGCGAATGGAGTTCTGCTTTGCCGCTCTCTCTGGAATATGGATTGATCAGGGATGGAGAGTTCTATTACTGGGGAGAGGATATCCGGTTTCAAGCAAAAGGTGTAAACGCCTTGATGATCCAGAATCAGGGGAGATTTTCATTCAAAGCGGAGAGTCAGGAGAACTTATTGTCGATAGACCCGGAATTTCCTCCTGTGTCCGGCCGGATAAGCATGGTGTTGGAGGGCCGGGGCGAGGAAATTAATGTCCACAGGATCCGCTTGTACGAAGGTAATAATTATCTGAATGCCAAAGGAACCGTCGCTGATATTTTGAATCCGGAATTCCGGTTGGAAATTTCCTATAAACTTCAGGTCCCCCTGGTAGCTGCCCTTATTAAGCTTCCATTTGAATGGGAAGGCAAGGCTGAAGGAAGAGGAATCCTATCCAGAGAAAGCGGTATAGTAAAGTTTAATGGGGATTTTTCGAGCAATAGACTCATTTTGAACAAAACCCTGATCGACAGGATAGAAGGTATTATTGATTATGATGAGTCCACACGAAGTCAGGTTGATCTTAAGATTAAGCGGGCCTCAGGGCCATTGGAATATGGTCAGATCATGTTTCAGAACGCTCGGGTTTGGGGAGTAGCCCGGGGCTTTCATGTAGATCCCATAATGAAATTTATCCAGGTTCCATGGCCTGTTTCTTCCCCGGTCTGGGGGACTTTTTCCTTACAAAATAGAAAGTTGGTCGTAGATGCCGAATTCAGGGATGACACTGATAATTGGACCGGGGGGCGTTTTCCTTTCCAGGGCAAAGCCCACTTGACTTGGGATGAAAGGCGTAAAGAATTTGTCTTTTCTTCTGATCGTATCCTGTCAAGCTTCTCTGATATTCGTGTGGACGGCCGGATGGTTGAAGGACAGAGCATCGATATAACCATTGACGGGAAAGTCAGGGATGTTCATCAGGCCCGGATCTTCACTTCGCGGATCCTGAATAAGAACTTCGAGTTTCCTGAGATCCGCGGGCAGGGTAAGGCAAATATCCGTATTTTTGGCGACTACTGGCATCCTCAAGTGATGTCCAGGGTGTCTCTGTCTCCTGCTGGATTTGATCAATTGAATGCGGCTCATGTTGATGGGGAAGCGGAGATCATCAGGGGTGATTTTTTTGGGAGATTCCAGATCACAGATCCTTCTTATAAGGGACGTGTGGACGTGATCGCAAATCAGACCGAAGTCCGGACTGAGATCCGCCTGGAAAGAGGTTTTATTGAAGAGATCCTTCCGGTTCTGAATATCGATCTTCCTATCAAAGGAGAGGGGGCCGGGCGGTTTGATTATCGCGAAGAGAAAGGGACTGTCCATTTTAAAGGCAATTTTACGGCTGATAACATGATGTTAGCCGGGTTGCCTGTAACTCAGATCAAAGTACAGTTGGAGGGGACGGAAGAGACATTAACTTTATCTGATCTCGGATTTGGCTTTTATGGCGGCAGGATTGAGGGTTTTCTTCATCTTGGTCATGTGGATAAGACCTATGACTGCATCCTCCACGGAGAGGGCATCGATCTCTCTTTTATTGATGCAAAATTAAAGGGGAATGTAACTCTGAACCTGGAGGGACAAGGACAACTGGATCAGGATAAAGCAAAAGGGACATATTTGATTCAAGACCTGGTGCTAGGGCCTCTTCACAATACTGATGCTGCAGGAGAGTATCAGCTTGGTCTATCCGAAGAACGGATTGACCTGAAATTGCACGGCCTTTTTCGTCCCGGGAACAATGATCTGAATTGCACGTTTTCCATTCCATTGAAAAAAAAGCCGGTCACAGGTAAAGTCCAAGGATCTTTCACTAATCTGGATCTCCTTGTCCCCTGGAAAGGAGCCAAAGGCCGGTTGGATTACAGGGCAGATATAAAATTTCCCGGGGAATCACCTGCGGTCAATGGTGTTATCGGACTTGAAGGGAGCGTATTTCCCTTCCCAAGATTCCCCCATGCTATTCGAGATTATGCCGGTCTATTAATTATGGAAGACGGTGAATTGTCCATTCGGAATTTTAAAGGCAAGCTGGGGGGAGGAGACATCCTGGGATTGGGCCGGATCAGGATCAGAGCAGGAGATGTTGAAGAGATCGACATCAGCGCAGAAGGTGTGAATTTAGAGCTTTCGCTTCTGGAGAGGACAAAAGCCCTGGGAGAAGGACGTCTGCGCCTAAAAAAGGATGCAGATCAGTTTGTTTTAAGTGGTGATTTTGAATTACGGAAAATCTCCTGGCGGCGGGAAATAGAGGAAAAACTTGTCTTTTCGTCAGGACCTTATTACATAACCGACAAGGAGCCCGGTTTCTTCAATGACCTGACCCTGAATATCCGACTTAAAGCCGATGAAGATGTCTGGGTGGACAATTCTCTCGGGCGATTCAGAGGGAGGTTCGATCTGACGATCAGCGGAAATATCAGTTCACCTATTCTTCTGGGAGACATAGAAGTTCTGGAAGGAGACGTATATTTTCAGGACAAGCGATTTAAAATATTAAGGGGTCGCATGAGTTTCTTTAACCCTCTGATCATCGAACCCTATTTGAGTTTTCAGGGGGAAACCTATATCAAAGATTATCGAGTGACCTTCACTCTGGATGGGCTTTTAAATAATCTTAACCCGGAGTTGACTTCATCGCCACCGCTGCCGCCACTGGATGTGCTGGCTTTGCTGACTATGGGCGAATCATTCCGCAGGACCTATCATTATGACCGGAGCGCCAGCCAGGGAACTACTTCACTCCTTTCTTTTCAGTTTATTGAGGAGGCAAAAAAGAGAGCGGAAAATATGTTCAATATCGATCGATTTCGGATCGATCCTTTTATTCTAGGTTCGTCGGCCGAGATGACTGCCAGGCTGACGGTTGGAAAAAAGATTTCCAGAAACATTTTTGTCCTGTATTCGACAAACCTGGCTTCTCAGAGAGAAGAGATCACAAAGATAGAGTGGGAGATCACAAAGGACCTGTCCATTGTTGGAATCAGGAACGAAGAAGGGCGAGTGAGTATTGATGTTAAGATTCACAAGAGATTCTAAAACATTGCTCAGCGCATTTGCGGTCCTGGCTGCTGTTCTGGTCTTCCTTGGATTTATTTTTCCTTTCTCTCTTAGATCACAGGAGAGGGAAAATCCAGCCACTGTAAATTCCATTTCCGTGCTTATTGATGGCCAGCCGGCCAGCCCTGAATTACTGGAACTGATTCCTATCCGGGAAGGGGATCTTTTTTCGCTGAAAAATATCTCAGACAGCATCCGAAAAATATTCAAGACCGGATTGTTTTTGGACGTTCAAGTCGAAAAACAGGGGGAAGAAAATGTCGATCTGTTGTTTATTTTAACAAAACAATTTTTTGTCAGGAAGATCATTTATTTCGGAGCGAGTGATATCCCGAGGAAATTATTGGACGAGAAGCTGTATGCGTTAAGCGGAGGGAGCCCTTTTTCTATTGACAGGTTGGAAAAAGCAATGGATGAACTGAGGGCGGTTTTAAAAAAAGAGGGATATCTCCATGCCAGTATAGACGCACATACTGAGAAAGATGAAACAATTTCCCAGATCGATGTTTTATTTCACATTGATACGGGTGCAAGATATTGGATCGAAAA
>CBDVEQ010000175.1:0-5477 GCA_965373045.1 uncultured bacterium
ATATATAAGAAGTTATGTTAGGCTATCGGCAGTTTTTATGAATAAAGCAGGTTAATAGCTCAACAGATGTTTCAACATAGAATCCTTCTCGAGAATCACTCCGGATCCAACATTTTTCATATATACATAATATATTGATATAATAAAAAATATCAGGGAGGTCGATCATGCATTTCAAACTCTTGAACGACAAAGATATCAAGGCCATAGATGCTTTGTTGGATTCTTATGGCGGGTCAAAGGAAATTTCGAAGAAGATCGAGTCCATAAGGAACTATGCGACCAGGAAAAAAATAGCCGGGGAAAAAGGATATGGCGAGACTCTTGAAAAGGCCGAAGAGTACGCAAAGAGTTTTGCTAAAGTAGAAGATTTTGTAGAGAAGAACAACCTCTCGCTCGAAAAGGATGGGATATGCACGGCTCAGGTTTCCGGTTTTCAGGGTTCCCCCGTCACACTGGAGTGTATGAGGAAGGTTGCTGAGAACGGAGATGTTCTTTTTGCCACTGAAATGATATCTGTTGTCGCCTTGACAGAGCAGTACCTCTACAGCGGGGATCTTCTCTCCACACTGGCCATGGCAGAGAATATCTTGGGAGCCAGCAAGTTCTGCTCCACAAACCTCATAGGGATACCTCTTCCCGAAGAACGTTTCGCAAGGGTCGAAAAAGTGACGGGCGAAAAATTCGAGCGAAAGGATCTTGGCAGTGGTTTGAGCCAGATTATCCTGAAGAACATGGGAACTGCATTTGGAAACCTTGGAGGAGTGGAAGTCGGAAACAATAATCACCTTATTTACCTTGATGGGGTGATAAGGGCTGCTCTTGAGACCGGAGGCAATTTTTTTCTCAACCCGAGCTGGTCAACCATCGTAGCTGCCTGCTATTTTGCCAGAGAGATCCCGAACCTGACTTTCAAGGTTTCCATGCTCCTCTCTACACAGAATACAATTCAACTCAGAATGCTGATGAACATCATGAAGGAATATCTCCGGGACGACGGGACAACAGCTATTTATGAGATCAATATCGGCAATGCCGCCACAGCCGAAACCTTTATCCAGTGCTCAGAGGAAATGGAAGCTTCCGGTTTGGATGTCTTACTCGCCGCCCATATCAGGATCAATCCCGACCTGGGGATGGAAAATTTTAACTGGACCGAAAGCGCTTTTAAGGTCTTTGAGGCGGGTCGAAACCTGACGATCAAATACGAAAGTGACGGCGAATCACGGCCTTACGATACCATGGAGGCCTACTTCCTCTCGGATGATGAACGGAATGAAAAGTCGAAGTTGATCGGGGATGTGATCTATCACAAATGTGTCCGGTGTGATAAGGATGCCAAGGAGATCATGAGACGCGGTCATAAGGTCAGATTCGCAGAGATCTCGTATAGATGATGTCTGGTCGAGCGCTTCTTCTTGGGAAAATTCCATCATGGACTTAAACATCAAAGACAAGGTGGCTCTGGTTGCAGCTTCAAGCCAGGGACTGGGAAAAGCGATAGCCCTTAAGCTCTCCAAAGAGGGCGCAAGGATTGTGATCTGCGCAAGAAACGAGGAAAGGCTCAGCAAGGCCCGGGAAGATATTATTCAGGAAACAGGCGGAACGGTTAAAGCTTATGTGACAGATGTCACAAAAGAGGAGCAGGTCAAAAAGATGGTTAAGGCCGTCGTCTCAGATCTGGGTCCTGTCGAAATTCTGGTCAACAATGCAGGAGGCCCCCCTCCCGGTTTTATAGGTGATTTTACTCCTGATGACTATCGGAAAGCTGTTGAACTCAATCTGTTAAGCACCATTTACATGTGTTATGAAGTCATCCCTTGGATGAGAAAGAAAAGATGGGGGAGGATCATCAATGTGACCTCGGTCTCAGCCAAACAGCCTATCCAGAACCTGATCCTTTCAAATACATCAAGAGCCGGTGTCCTTGGGTTTGCAAAATCACTTTCCGACCAACTGGCCCCTTTTGGCATAACTGTTAATTCGGTTTGCCCCGGCTATACAAGGACGGAAAGGGTCGAGAATCTGGCAATGTCATTTGTGGAAAAGGGGAAAGGCTCCACAGAGGATTTCTATACGGCGATCGAAAAAAACATCCCAATGGGCCGTATGGGAAAACCAGAGGAACTCGCCCATACGGTCGCCTTTCTGGCCTCAGAGGGAGCCGGATATATCACCGGAACAGCCATTCAGGTGGACGGTGGGTTTATTAAAGGATTGTACTAAACCTCGACAATAAAATACTAAAGGAGGCAGGAATGAAGGCACTTTTCACCGAGATCATGAAAAATTTTCATGGATATACTATTGGAAAAACACTCAAATACCTGCGCGATCCTGAGATCATCTCCTTTGCTGGAGGCTTGCCCAGCAGTGATATCTTTCCCATGGAGTTTATTCAAGAAGTTACGGACAGATTACTCAAGGAGAACGGAGCGAAAGTTCTTCAATATTCCCAGATTTCAGGAGAAAAAAACCTGATCGATGCCGTGATCAATTATCTTAAAATGGATGATATCCGCATAGGACCGGAGAACATCATGATCACCACATCAGGTCAGCATGGGCTCGACCTGGTAGGGAGGCTTTTTCTGGAGCCTCAGGATGTCATTGTTATAGATCTTCCCACGTTCGGCGGCGCCCTGGCTGCCTTTGAAATGGAATCCCCCCAATACATCGCCAGGAATATCATGGATGACGGTTCTGATGTTACGGGTTTTGAGGCAGACATAAAAAAACTCCTTGATCAGGGAAAAAAGCCTAAATTCATCTATGTGGTGCCGGATTTCCAGAACCCCTCCGGGATCACTACAAGTCTGGAGAAAAGGTTTGCTCTGCTTGATCTGAGTAAAAAATATGGTATTCCACTGGTGGAAGACAGCCCCTATCGGGAGTTGAGATACCGGGGGGAAAATATCCCCTCTATTTATTCCCTGGACAAAAACGAGGGGAATGTTATCGGCCTGTATACATTTTCCAAGATCCTTTGTCCCGGTCTTCGCGTCGGCTTCAATATCGGGCCTCCTGAAGTCATTCAGAAATTCACATTTATCAAGGAAGCCAATATTCTCAATACTCCGAAGCTAAACCAGGATATCTGTGCCGCATTTTTCCAGGAGTATGATCTTGAGTCCCATTTTGCCAAGGCGTGCTCATACTACAAGGAAAAACTTGATTTTTTTCTGGACACGGTGAAGGACAATTTTCCTGAAGAGATGGGGATCACATGGACAAAGCCGGAAGGAGGCCTGTTTCTCTGGATGACAGTACCCGATAAGATAGATACAATGGATCTTTTCATGAAGGCTATTGATGAAAAAGTCGCTTTTGTTCCGGGGGAGATCTTCTATCCACGGAGTCACGTTAGTCATAACACCATGCGGATCAATTTTTCCTATCCCACAAAGGAGCAGATCCAGGAGGGTGTCAGAAGATTGAGTGCGGTGGTCAGAAAATACCAGTAGCAAACAGGAAATTTTTTAAAAATAGAACCGTCCCCGGAATTCCAGCCGGAAATTATTCTGTTTTTCTCCGAATTCACTTCCCTCTTTTCCAAACAGTACGGATATTTTCGCGCGTAGTTCAAGATTGGTGATCGGGCTGTAGAGCATTTCCGGCGCCAGGGAAAAACTTTGATCTGTAATGTTGAATATACTGGTGATGGAAGGGACAAAATAGAGGATGTCCCAGGGCTCTTTCTGGCTGATCCGCAGATAGATGTAATCCCGCATTGGGGCAAATGACATGTAGGCTGGGTCTGATGTGCCGGCCAGTGATTTGAGCAGGCTTTCATCGCCTGACTGAAGATAAGCCTGGTAGGCTCCATCGATCAGAGAATAGTAATCCTGCATTTCCCCTGAGGAAAAGCCTTTCCCATTTTTATAATATTCCAGGAAAAAGGTCGTATTTGCTGCTGTGAGAAAACGGGCGCCTAAAAGAAAGCTTGTGGAATACTTTTTGCTGTATTCAGGGATATAGGCCAGTTCTCCGTGGATCTCCAGATTGGAGGTCAGGTTGCGTGAAAAGTCCATCCCGAATCGGGTCGGAATGCTTCCACCAGATAGAAACATAAGATCGATGTCGGTATCATAAAAAAGAAAGTAGACCTTGCCTCCAAAATTCAGTTTTTTCTTTTCTCCGAAGCTGCTGTTGAAACTGTCACATACCGGCATGAGGACCGGGGTGATAGCAATGGTCTTCAACTTTCCCTGAAAGCTTTTGATGTATTCCATGGAAACCACCACAAATCCCTCGAGAGCAATCTCCGGGTCATTGGGATTTTTGGGGCGGTCAATGAAGGCAACGGGGTTCCATGCATAGCCTTTGCCCCATTTTAAGCGTTTCTTCCCGATATCAAGACTGAATGAGTGGGATGGTTTCACAGAGAGAAAAGCTTCATACAGAGATGTGTTGTGGCTCCATCCGGAAATAGATTTGGTTATGATCGAATTTGACCTGACCTTGGCTTTGAATATGCCAGTTTCATAACTTGCATCCAGCAGGACATTAAAATTGTATTCCGTGATGGATCTTCCTTCATCCCTGTTGAAAAACCGGAGCTTATAAAGCCGGGAATCTCTGTCCAGGCCGAATAGAACAGGGCGGAATTCAATATATCCGCCGATCTGCAAAGGCTTTTTTTCAATGGATGAAAGATCGAATGTATACTCTTCCTGGGCGGATATCCCGGATGACAGAAGGCCGAGCAGGATGAGAAACAGGGAAAAGGGCCGCATTTATCTTAATGTTTCCATGTTGGGCATAAAAGACAGGGTAAAAACCTCGTCTTTGAAATCCCTTTTTTTGATACCTGCAAATATCATCACGGATTTGTAGCCCTTGTGCAGAGGGCTTTCAGTCTCGATCACAGACGGCCTGACAATACCGCCGCCAAAATCCTTGGTCTGTTTGAAAAATATGGTCTTGATCAGCATTGATGTTTGGGTGAGACATTCGATCTTGTTCGGCAGAATTAATTTTTTGTCCACCCACATCTTTAATTGATCATAGGCAACTGAATTTGTTTTTGCTTTAAGGTACAGAAGAAACTCGTTCCCCAGATCTTCAGTCTTCAGAACATAATATTCTTCGGCATAATCAAGGCGCAGAATATCCGCATTGTTGAATACTCCTCCAACAACGGATTGAAGGCTGGTTATACGGATTGGCTTTCCAATATTGGGAATGAACAGCCACATGTTCTCATCCAGTCTCAGCGTAGTCCTTCCCTTTTCACTGGCTGGGGAAATAAAGAGCGCAGCAACTTTATCCTCTCCCTTTTTTACGGTGAAAAGCACGAACTCTTTTTTTCTTCCATTGGGCTCGATGTTGATCAGTTTCCTGTAAGACTCATAGGATTCCGGGTTCAGGTTCCTGTCTACTTTGAGGAGGAGTTGAGAGTTGTCGTCTGCCGGATCCTGTCCAAAGCAAAAGGGGAGGAGTGTTAATACGGTTGCTGATAGAACTAATATCTTTTT
>CBDVEQ010000176.1:0-5447 GCA_965373045.1 uncultured bacterium
AAGGGTTCTAGGAATCAAGGGGTCAAGGATTCAAGTGCTTTGAACTAAACTCTTACATATTTTCTTTTCACTCGAACCCTAGAATCCTCGAATCCTTGAATCCTGCTTTATTTAGTAAGATAGAATTTTTCCATAAGCGGACGCCACTTTTTCATCAATTCTTTATTCAAATCCAAAGGAGGTTCGGCATCCCCGGGAAGTAATGATTTGTAGGGATTTTTTTCAATGAATGACTCGAACTCGTTCCTTATCTTTTTCAGCAGGTCAGGATTTTTATACAGATCAATGGCCGAAGCGGCCATAGCCTTAGCTCCTGCATTAAGGCCTTTCCAGGCTGTCGAGCCATAATTAGCAGTCACATTGGACCAGTGATGTCCTATTCCGCCCGGGACCTGGCCAGGGAATAAAATGGTTGTTGTCGGGCAAACTCTTGAAACCTCAGCAACATCGGAAGATCCTCCTCCGACAAAAGTTCTTATTCTTTTCATAAGAGGTCTGGTTTTTGCAGGCATACCGGTTTCTTTTTTCCCCAACTCCTTCTGAAGAGCTTTAGCAAATGCCTGATCCTCTTCTGTCCATTTGGGCATCCCAACGATTTCAATGTTATTTTGAAACACTTCGGCCAGGGCTTTGTTGCCGATTCTTTGATGAACTGCACTGTAACAACGAATCTCTGCCAGTTTCGTTCCAGTAGCCAAAGCAGCTCCTTTGGCACAGTTGATAACTTTCTTATACATGGCCTCAAGCCTTTCATCGCTGTTTCGTACAAAATACCATACACTTGCCCTGTCCGGCACAACATTGGGCGCTTCTCCCCCATCGACGATCACATAATGCATGCGGTATGTATAAAAAAGATGTTCCCGCAGAAAATTTGTGGCTACATTCATGAGTTCCACTGCATCCAGAGCGCTTAAAGCTCCCCATGGGGATGCTCCATGTGAAGTTCTGCCTTCAAAAGTAAAGAGTGTCGAGAACATGGCATTTCCACCTTTTCCATAACCTGTTGCAAAAACACTGCTGCTGTGATTATCGATGACAACATCCACATTCTTAAAAAGGCCGGCTCTGACCATATAGGGGCGGCTGATTAGTGTTTCTTCGGCCGGCGACCCAAAAACCTTGATCGTCCCCTGGAATCCAAATTTATCCATAGCCTTTTTCACAGCAATAGCAGCTGAAGCTGCTGCTGTACACATGGTATTGTGTCCGCATCCGTGGCCCGGTGCCCCATCAACAACAGGGTCTTTTTTAGGCATCCTTCCCTTCTGCGACAGCATGGGAAGAGCATCAAATTCTCCCAAGATGCCTATGACCGGTTTACCGGAACCATATGAGGCCACAAAACAAGTCGGCATTCCGGCAAGACCACGCTCGACAGTAAAACCTGCCTCTTCCAGTGTGTCAGCCAGGAGCTTGGACGATTTGAATTCCTGCATGCCCAGTTCTGCGTATGACCACACAACATCGGATATTTTACCAAATTTTTCAACGGTTTTTGGCTGCGACAGCCAGTTTAAAACATATTGTTTCTCCTTGCTGATTTTTGATGCTTTTTTGTTCTTGGCCGGAATCACATTGATCATCAAGATCAAACAAAAAATTAATACAATGATTTTCCTAAACGTTCTTGTACTCATTTTTCCCTCCAATAGATATAAAACCACTTTCCATTCCGTCAAAATAATTCATATCACTATTCAAGTCAAGAATCGAACATGCCGGAATTGTACATCTCCTTGACTCTGTCTTAAAGACGAGAGTAAAATCCCGGTGGGTGATATCCATGCAAAACCAGATCCTTATTATTTTATCCTTAATGGTCATTGCCTATTTGGTTGCTAAATGGCGCAAGCTGTCCGTTGAGACAAGCATGCTTTCCGCGGCTGTAACCGGAGGTCTTGCCGGCGCTTTCATCGGAACACCACCCATAGGAGAACTGGCCCGCCATCTTGTTGAAGGCAGTTTTACATACCTGGACGTGATCCTTGTCTTTACAACAGCGACAATCTTCATGGCTATTGTTTCAGAATCCGGAGGAGTCGATTATGTGGTCAGGGGAACGATCAAATATTTCTACAACTTTCGATTGATCGTGCTCCTGCTGCTGATGTTCATTATTCTGATACCAGGCGCGCTCACAGGCGCAGGCAGCGTTTCCATTCTGGTAGTCGGCGCTCCTGTGGCTCTTGCATTCGGATATCTTGGTATATCCAAAAGGAGGGCAGCTGCGATCCTTTTTATTGTGGCAGGACTAAGTGCAGCCGCCCCACCTGTGAATATCTGGGCTATGATCCTTTCCGCCGGCACAGCGATTCCCTATGTCGGGTTTGAGCTCCCGTTAGGCATCCCGGTCCTTATCCTTGGAACGTTTACTGTCCTGGTTCTAGGATGGAAACGGGAATCATCCAGAGACAAGGAATCTGTACTGAAAGATATGCCTGAAGTTCCGGGTTCCATGACCTGGTGGAGAGTTCTTCTGCCCTTTTTGACCTTTTTTGGATTGATCTTGGTCTACCGTATCTGGCCTTTTTCATTTCCTATCCTTGGTCTGTCTCTTCAATTCGTGATCGCAGCCGTTGTAGCTCTTCTGGTCAGTCCAAAGCGTATCAATATCCTTGTCTTGTCGAGGGATACTATAAAACGCCTTTTACCGCTTCTGACAACCATGGTCATCGTAGGAATGCTTCAGCAGATCATGACAGCGACCGGAGTCAGGGGCCTTCTCTCCTATGCTGTGATCAGTACGCCTCTTATCCTCCTCTTTTTCCTCCTAGCTCTGATCATCCCATTTTCCGAAGGAGTGCTGACCTATGGCGGAGCAGCGATCATCGGTATTCCGTTGATCTGGTTTCTGGATTCCATCGGATTTCATGCTACCATTGCTATCGCCGGATTGAGTCTTCTCTGGCCTCTGGGAGACGGACTGCCCCCCACCGCCCTGATCGGACGATTGAGCGTTATGGTTTCCAAGTATGAAGGATCATACTGGCGATTTCTCAGAACGACCTGGCTTCCATGGATAGTGATCACTCTGACAGGCATTTTAATGATTATATTCAGTTCAAAACTGGAATTCCTGGTTAGCTGGAGTATGTGACCCAGATTGGAGGTAAGATTATGACGATCATCATGATTATTTATTACATTATATGTATATATGTTACTGCCATGCTGCTCTGGAATTTTATCCGCGAAAAAAAGAGCCTGGATAATATGCTCCATTATCTTCTTGTGATGATCCCGCTTATCTTAAGAGTATTCCGCATCAAATGATCAAAGGATAATCCCAATGACACGCATTTGGAAAACAAAAATCATTCTTTCGGCAGTAATTATGGCTGTCACGACTATGGCTGGAATCCAACTCCACAGGCATCGTCATTTCCAGGTTCCGTTTTTAGCAGGGCCCGGTGTGACCAAGGTGGTCAGTTTGAGCGATTACGCCAAGGGACTAAAAGGAACCATGGCAGATACATATGTCTTTTTTCTCGAAGGAAAGGAGGAAGGCGGAAAGGTGTTGATCCTTGGAAACACGCATTCCAATGAACCTGCTGCTCTGCTGTCCTCGTTGATTTTCCTAGAAAATGCTGTAATGGACAAAGGAACATTGATCATCATCCCCCAATTCAATAACAGCGGAAGCCGCGGCACTCGTCCCGGAGACGGGTATCCTCTTTATTTTGATATCTCGACGCCCTGGGGAAAAAAGACTTTCCGGATGGGAAACAGAGATGCATCTCCGGTCGACCAATGGCCTGACCCTGATGTTTATATTCATTATCCAGACAGGATGCTCCTGTCCTTTCTTGATGTACGAAATACCAACAGGACCTGGCCGGGCCGGGCAGATGGTCCTCTGATGGAGCAGGTGACTTTTGGGGCCATGGAGATCATGAAACAAGAAAATGTGGACATCGCTATCGACATTCATGGAGCGGAAACCATGTTTCCCGTTACCAACTGTATTGTTGCTCCTGATAAATCCATACGGATCGCAACTATGACGTCTATGATTATCACGGCGAAGGAGGGATTTGAGAGTCATGTAGAACCGTCCCCCTCTAAATTCCGCGGTCTATCCCACCGTGAGATCGGGGATTATTGTGATACTCTGCCTTTCCTTCTTGAAGCCCCACTCCCCTTTCTGGATCAGCCTACAGGTCCAAAAACTGTTGATCTCCTCCTGGATGGTAAAGATCCCTTCCTCCTCAGTCTATCGAAAAAGAAAAAACTATTTGTCCCATATGATGAGAACGGCTGGCCCATGGCTAATCGTGTAGGCCAACACTGCTCTGTTATCCTGGAACTTATACGGCAGTATTCAAGAAAAAAACCAGTCAGAGCCATTAAGATTCAGAATGTTCCCCGTTATGCAGACATCATTGAAAACGGAGTTGGATTCTACTTTCAAGATCCTTCTAAAAAAGACAAAAAAAGTATCTACTACAACTGACTAACCAATTAAAAAGGAAGTGAAAATGAAATCGATCAAATCTTTACTTGTCGTCTTATCTTTACTGGTTATACTGATTCTATTTGGAGCATTTATCCCCGCTCGATCTGATGTGGATAAGCTCGAACCAAACCTCTATCTTAATCCGGACCGGGGATGTACTGATATCCTTGTTGGGAAAAAAGCATCCGCAGACGGGTCTGTTATCACGGTCCATACGGCTGACTGCGGTATCTGTGACTGGACCTGGCATTACATTCCTGCCAAAGATCATAAAGAAGGATCAAAACGCAAGATCTACCACATCAACCAGATCAAAACATTACCACCGGAAAAGGGCGGAAAATGGGGAAATTATAAAGACAATTATACAGGTGTTTCCATACCCGAAATTCCTCATACTTTTGCCTATTTCCACAGTGTTTTTGGCTATATGAACGAGCATCAGCTTGCTATGTCTGAATCGACCATAGGATGCCGTCGAAAGATGCGCAACCCGACCCCGTCCGCTGTGATGGATATCACAACTCTGACCATGATCGCTATGGAAAGATGCAGTACTGCAAGGGAAGCTATTAAACTCATGGGCTCTCTGGCGGAGAAATACGGCTATGGCTATCACGACAGTGGAGAGATGCTTGGTGTGGCGGATCCTGATGAAGTCTGGATATTTGAGATTATGCCGGTCGGCCCGTTGTGGACCCCTGATAGCGATAAACCCGGTGCTGTCTGGTGCGCCCAGAGAGTACCCGATGATCATGTTTCTTTTTGTACCAATGAATCACGTACCGGAAAGATCGACATTGATAACACAGATTATTTTCTGGCTTCTCCCAACGTGATCAGTCTTGCCATAGAAAAGGGCTTTTATGACCCTGACAGCAGCGAACCATTCAACTTCAAAAAGGCTTATTCTCCTGTTACAGGCAGCGCTGCAAGCAGCCAGGGCAGCCGGGCGCGCGCCGACGCCAGGAGATTCCGCTCGGTGACC
>CBDVEQ010000177.1:0-5404 GCA_965373045.1 uncultured bacterium
GCCAATGAGCCAAAAACCGAGCAAAAGGCTAAAAGTGAGGAAAGTCTTATTATCAGCAGTGAGCAGCTAGACTTCTCAAAGCACAAAGTGACATTTATTGAGCTTGGAGCAGACAGATGCATACCTTGCAAAGCCATGCAACCGATCATGCGTGAAATTGCTCAAAAATATAAAGGCACGATCCAGGTGGTTTTTTATGATGTTTGGAAAACTCCTAAATACGCGAAAGATTATGGCATACAAATGATTCCGACTCAGGTCTTCATCGACAAAAACGGTGATGAGATTTTCCGGCATGTCGGTTTCTATGCGAAAGATGAAATCATCAAGATGTTAAAGGAAAAAGACATTCTGTAGATGCAATGTTAAAACTATTTACTGCTCTTTCTCATGCCATCGAGGGCGCTCCTTTAATCGCAGTAGCCGCATCTTTCATTTGGGGAATCCTTAGCATTGTATTGAGTCCCTGCCATCTCACAAGTATTCCCTTAATAATTGGCTATCTCAGCAACCAAAGAGAATTATCCACAAAAAAAGCCTTTTACATGTCCACGATCTTTTCTGTTGGTATCCTTATATCCATCGCGGTCATTGGAGGAATTACTGCGGCGGCTGGGCGGATCCTGGGAGACGTAGGGAAAATCGGCAATTATGTCGTTGCAATAGTGTTTCTAATATTTGGATTAAGCTTACTTGGAATTTTCCCTCTAAACTTTCCCGGATTAGGCACAATAAAGTCTCAGAGGAAAGGTTATTTCTCTGTATTATCTTTAGGGCTGGTATTCGGATTAGTCCTTGGGCCCTGCACATTTGCATTCATGGCCCCCATGTTGGGCATAGTATTTAACCTGACAGCCAAAAATCTTCTCCATGGCCTGGTTCTATTATCTGCCTTTGCAGTAGGCCACTGTGCCGTGATCATTGCTGCAGGGACGAGTACGAGATTGGTTCAGCAAATCACCAAATGGGACGAACAATCAAAAGGAATCACAATCATCAGGAAAATATGCGGGATCCTGGTCCTGCTAGGCGGAATTTATCTGGTATATTCCACGTTTTAACTGAGGATATACGTATGATATTCACAACAAGTTACAGGAGGGAACGGAATGGAAGACAAGGCCTGTCTAACTAAAGAACCCAAAGGACTGAGTGTATTTGAAAGGTACCTCAGCGTCTGGGTTATTCTATGTATCGCGGCTGGGATCGTATTGGGCAAACTCACCCCAAAAGCAGCGACCTTTCTGGATGGCCTGGCCATTTATGTCAATGAAGCGCCTGTTGTTTCCATCCCGATCGCAGTCTGCCTCTTCTTCATGATGTATCCCATCATGGTCAAGATCGACTTTGCCGAAGTGCTTCAGGCCGGCAAGAATCTCAAACCGGTCAGCCTGACCCTATTCGTAAACTGGGCCATAAAGCCTTTTACAATGTACGCCATTGCCTTAGTATTTCTCGGTGTCCTATTTAAAACCTTTATAGGCGCTGAAGCGCTCGATTATATAAGGATGCCTTTGGGTCTCGATCTTCCTGTGGGCGCTGAACACGGAGCCGGAACGGTTGTTCTTGTCGAGGGAGTCAAGATGCTGGCCGTTCCCTTATGGCGAAGCTATCTGGCGGGATGTATTCTGCTCGGGATCGCTCCCTGCACGGCTATGGTTCTGGTCTGGGGCTATCTGTCAAAAGGAAACGACGGACACACGCTGGTCATGGTCGCCATCAACTCCTTGGCCATGCTCTTTCTTTATGGACCTCTCGGCGGATTCCTGTTAGGCATAGGCCGTCTCCCCGTCCCATGGAAAGCTCTTCTTCTGTCTATCGGGATTTATGTGGCCCTGCCGCTGGTTGCAGGATTTATTTCAAGAAAATTGATAGTGACCAAAAAAGGCCTGGAATGGTTCAACACAAAATTCCTGCATATCCTTACACCAGTAACCATTGGCGCTCTTTTGGTCACTCTTGTTCTCTTATTTTCTTTCAAGGGAGAAGTGATACTTTCAAATCCCTTGACCATACTCTGGATTGCCATCCCGCTTTTTATCCAGACAAACCTTATATTCTGGATCACGTACGGATTAGCAAGATTATTGAAGCTTTCTTATCAGGATGCCGCACCATCGGCTATGATCGGCGCCTCCAATCACTTTGAGGTGGCTATCGCTACATCAGTCATGCTTTTTGGCCTCTCGTCAGGAGCAGCCCTCGCAACAGTCATAGGCGTCCTAATTGAAGTCCCGGTGATGCTGATGCTTGTGCGGATCTGTCTGCGGACCCAAGGCTGGTTCAGTCCAAACCGCAGGAATTAAATCATAAGGATAATAGTCGCTGCGTGATCAGCCTTGCAGAAAAGCTTTGAAGATACGGCTAAAGTCTTGACTATTGTTTGCCATTTTTTCTTGTCTGATATAATTTAAGTTTATTCAAACTGTATGTAGAGAAAGGTTTTTTTAAATAAGGATATTAAGGGGAATAAAAATGAAAGAAAAAATAAAACGATCGTTGACACGCAGAGAATTTTTTGCAGCCGGTGGAGGATTTGCTTATCTTCTCACTACAAAAATGTCGTCTAAGGCGGGAAAGTGGGGGGCTGGTTTGGCGAAAATATCTGGAATGAATCCCGATGAGGCGAAGTCACGGGTGGCTTTGGTAAGAACAGAAGACCGGGATACGGGAGTTAAAGAATGTCTCAAAATCCTTGATATCAATCCCTGTCATGATAAAAATGTGCTGATTAAGCCTAATTTCAACACCTCCGACCCGACTCCCGGCTCTACCCATAACGACACACTTAGAGCCGTTCTTACCCATGTGAAAGAGATGGGGGCCAAAAAAATCACTATTGGTGACCGCAGTGGTCCGGAGCCGACAGAAGAGGTTTTGAAAAAAAAGAACATTCGTGCCCTGGCAGGGGAATTTGATGCTGATGTTATCAATTTTGACAGTTTGGGAGAATCAGAATATGTCAAGGTAAATCCTCCCGGTTCCCATTGGGAGGACGGTTTTTTAGTAGCTAAACCGGTAGTAGAGACAGAATGTGTCCTCTCTACGTGCTGTTTAAAAACCCACCAATACGGGGGATTCTTCACCATGGCGCTTAAAAACTCTGTAGGCATAGTTCCCAGAGAGAATCACACTTTTATGCGGGAGCTGCATAGGTCTAAAAACCAGAGAAAAATGATTGCTGAGATCAACGTGGCTTACATGCCGTCATTGATAATCTTAGATGGATTGGAAGCTTTTGTAGACGGCGGACCTATGACAGGTACTAAAAAAGCAGCCAATGTCTTTCTGGCATCAACAGACCGTATTGCTATTGATGCTGTAGGGGTAGCAATTCTCAAGGAATTAGGCAGCAATGACAATATTATGAAAATCCCGATCTTTGCACAGGAACAGATATCCCGGGCAGTAGAGCTTAAATTGGGGGCAAGATCTCCCTCTGCAGTGGTGATTACAACAGGTGATAAAAGCAGTGAAGTCTATGCCGAAAAAATAAGGAAAATACTTTATTCCTAGACTGGATCGAATAAGGAGGAAAAAATAAGAATCTTGTTTATTGCTGATCTCGGGAGAAAATCAGGGTTATCATAGTGCCGGAGGTGGGAGTCGAACCCACACTCACCGTGAAGTGAACTGGATTTTGAGTCCAGCGCGTCTGCCAATTTCGCCACTCCGGCCTGCCTTATTTTTTAGCATTATAAGGTCTGTGCGTCAATAGAATATTAAAGGAAATCCATTTTTTAAAGAGGCATTAACATCCTGTGAAAACCGGCCCAGTTATCTTCCAAAACGAGGGTTGACCACATTGCTGTATATGGAACCGAATGTGTAGCTGAATCCCACGGAAAAATCGTAGCTGAAATCTGTCGCAAGGATCTTCCTTGCCAAAAGGATCTCGTCCAGGGTCGCTCCTCCCTTTGGAAGCGTGATCTGATCATGGATCTGGGAATAACTGGCATCCAGATTCAAGGAAAAACCCTGAAACAGCCGGAGGTTCAATTCACCGAAAACACGGAGATGATTCAATTTAACATCATGAAACAGTGTAGAACCTTCCACATCGATCTCCGCATTCCCCCAAGGCTCCCTGACCCCAAATGTGATATTCAAAGACTGGCCGAATAGATGTTCCTTTATTTTTTCATAGATCGTTTCTTCATAGTATTTATTGTACGCGTAGCCTATTCTGTAGAGAAAACGAAGCTGCCTCCGGGTTGATTCAGAATAAGGAAAAACATTGTATTCAACGGCCGGTGCAGGATTGATTGAAAGATCTATGTTATTATATGTTGATCGAGATATACCAAAGGAAGCTCCTACCGACCAGTGATCGCTTATGCTCTTGACAAAAAGCGCCCATAGATTTCTGCTTTCAGACGTGCTGACAATAGTCTCATCTTCAATATCGAACCGGGTTTCATCAAAATTCCCAGAAAGTCCCAGGCGTATTTTCATATCCGGCGTCACCCTATTTGCAGAAAGGTTCCCTCTCATGGATACGGATCTTCTCGTTGACTGACCTCTTATGCTTCCCCTCAGACTTACGCTGTAGACCCAGAAGTTCCATTTGTCTAAAACAGACATTGGGCTGGTTTCCCGCTGAAAATCCACTTTAAAATGTTCGATAAAGGGAGTATGGACCATAAATGGGAAGAGTCCCTTTTTAAGGACTTCAACAAATCCCTTACGCATTGTATCCCATGCATCTGTTCTGTTGGAAAAATATTTCAGGATATGTTGAAGGTGTGAAAAATCGTTTTGACCTATAAAATTCATGGTGTATTCACGGCCGCCCGGACCTGTTCTCTGGATCGTGACAAGAATATGGATATCCGCGATCTGTCTGTCTCTGACATAATTCACAAATGTAACATTCGTCCGGATGTAATCTCTGTCACAACGCCAACAGTCCAAAAAAACCTTTGGAGCATTTTCTTTGAGCATATCCATATCCGACTTGATACTGTCTGCATAGGAGATGGCGGTTATGAACAAAATAAACAGATTTAAGATAATTAGCAGTGCAAGAGCTTTATTTTTCATTTTTTTCATAGTCACCTATTCTCACATTTTCGGGATAAGTAATATTGCTTTTTTTTCTTAATTCTGATAAAAATCTGACCCTGTAGACCATTGAACAAAAATAAACAAAGACTTCTTGGCATTATTGGGAAGTTCCCTGGAAAAAAAATCGCTGTATGGGGGGATTTTTTGCTGGATGAGTATATCTACGGCAACACACGCCGCATTTCCCGGGAAGCTCCTGTTCTTGTCCTCTCTTATAAAAACAGCGAGTATGCGCTTGGAGGAGCGGGAAACGCACTCCTGAATATCCGTGCTGTGGGGGCTGAGCCTAGTGCCATTGGGGTCATCGGCAAGGATGTAGCCGGAAATCATATATTGG
>CBDVEQ010000178.1:0-5403 GCA_965373045.1 uncultured bacterium
GTATTTATATACTGCGAACGGACGGCAACGCAGCAGATGGGATAAGATCGGCTTGCCCGGAGGGTAAAAAGTTGCGATACATAAAGATAGATCTTTTAATGATTGTATTGACGCTTAAACGTATCGCAAATTTTTATGAATAGTCCAGTCTATTTTTTGACTTGGCCTTTAACATTAGTAATAGTAACCCCTCCGGAGCCTGCTCTTTTAATGATGACATCCTTCTCAACATTATCTACGCGGATCGAGCCTGAACCATCAGAGATTATGACATCACCCAGGGCGCCTCGAACATGAATGGATCCTGAACCATCTTCAATGATCACCTCGCCATGAATTTCTTCAAGGCTGATATCTCCGGACCCATCCACGATCCCAATATTTCCTTTGATGTCCTGGAATGTCAACTTGCCTGAACCGTCATCCAAGTTTAGATCACCCTGAACATTCATTATGGTGATTTCTCCGGATCCATCATCTATATTGATATTGCCGAGGATATTGTCGATTAAAATCTCACCAGAGCCATCATCTACTTTAAGCTCTATGGTTTTTGGGACAAATACAGTCAGATTGATGGCTTTTGTGCCAAAGGAGAATAGAGAGACATAGGATTTGAATTTACTGACCAGATAAGCCTTCTGACGCCTCTTTTCGAGCGAAAGCACCAGTTTATCATGGATGAATTTCTTGGTCTTTTGCGTGCTCATTCCCTTGACGATGATCTCTGCCTGAACTTCGATGTTTGAGAGGCCCTCTTTTCCTGTGATTTTTAGAAATCCACTGCCGCAGTCAATATCCAGAAGCGAGATTCCATCCGCTGCAATGGTCAGAGCCTGTGATTTCTCATAGGCAAATGCGGATGTTGCAAAAAATAAAATGAGTATAAACACAATAACCACTATTAATTTTAATCTCATTCTTGCCTCCGTTTTTTTACGTTATATTAATAAAGACGAAATACAAAGAGAAAAAGTTCATTGATCAACACTCTGATCAATGTCATGGACTGGGATTAATTAATTGTATATATATATTTTCCGGTGTTGTTTTATTTGAACGGGCAATTTCCAACAAAGTTGTATTTTGTGGATTATCTGTATCCACAACAAGGTTTAAATTTATCATTTTTTGCACTAGTTCTTCGATAGACAGGTTTAGAATAGACGCTACTTCCAGGAGTTTTTTCTTTTCAAAGTCGGATTCTGGAGGTTGAACCGTAATAATATTATTTCCTTTTTTTATAGCTGCTCTCCACACAGGTATTTTCCATAAAGGCGGCCACTGCATTACGGCCGCGACCAGAAATAATGATACCAATACAATAGCTGAAAAAATTTCCTTCTTCGAGTTTAAACCTTTTGAAAGCTTGCCTTTCAAATAATTCATAACTATTTTCCAGTTAAAGAAAAGATGAAGAATAACAAATATAATAAAAAAAACACAGAATAATGTATGTATACCTTCCCACACATTTTTTGAAAGACCCATAAATGACCATCCCACCCAATTGGCAATACTTCCTTCCGGTCGAATATACATTGCAATTCCTGAAAGAATTAAGATTAAAAGTGATAATAATAATGTAAATGAAGTGAAATTTTTATATTTGAATTTTTTATTTTTCATTTTTGGGAAATATAAGTCAGGATAAAAAAGATGTCAAGGACGGCTTGGGAATGAAGGAGGTGAGGCTCTGTTCATCCAGGCCGTCTAAATGCATTATTTCTCCTGCAGGGACTCTTATAGACAGATGGATAAGTCTATATTGATCTTTTTGTTTTGTTGTCCTTGTTGACCTTTCTTGTCAATGCTTTGAGTAAATCCAGTTGTGCCCCGGCATTTTGTCGAATCCATGAATCGATGAGATGTATGGCTTCCTTCTTTTTATTCTTTTCTAAAACACCGACAAGCCTGTCTTCTAATATCTGCTTGTTGAAATAGATATTTTTTTCCAGGCTTTCCCATAAATAATTGCAGCGATTCAGGTCCCGTGCAACCGTATACAATTCACCGTTCATCAAGGGTATAGGGGTGTGTTCACCTCCCATGTACAGAGGAAACGACAGGGACTTTGCCGGGAACGATATCCACACGCATGTGAGATATTCAGGATAATCAGGATTAATTTCGACCGTCATGCCGGATATGCTGGTGTCAAAACAGATTGATGGTTCTCGTGAAATATTATGAAAAATGTGAAAATCGATTGGATGGGTGGTGTTTTTCAGAATCTGTGCCGCTTTTGTGTTTCCCCGTATGCTGAAATAAATCTTATTGTTGTGATAGGCAAAAGAGACATTATCAACAGTGTTCTCAACTTCCAGTATAACCCCGTCATTATCGACAAAAAGCCAGTGTGTGGCAGAGCGATTCCCTCCGGCATACCAGTTATGAGCAACAAATTTCTGAATTATTTTTAACGCTTCTTCGCAGTTTGATGCAGTCTCCGCGATGTGCCTGAGCATAAAAGTGTTCATCATCCCCCTGTATCCGGGTGTTCTGGCGACACCCCCGGTATCGGCCGAACCAGCAAGGCCTTTATTATTCACCATCATCATGCAGGACAATACACTCGCATCGCTTACTGCAATAAATTTGTTAATATTTGGTCTATCCGTATCAATAATGAATACAGACTGTTTTTTTTCCACATTGTCACGATTTTTATGAAAAAATACTGCGCTGTTTTTTATTATTTTTTTCGAGACCGCGTATGAGGTACATTCGTGGAGGAATAGATTTCTGTAAACACTCGCAATGAACGAAATATACAGTTTTTTGTCTACTCCCGATGCATCGGCTATCGCTTTTGCTTCCTCAAGCCAGTGAGGAGCTATGTGATGTGCAATCTCAACGAATTTTTCCGAGCGTTGAATAAGCGTTTCTCTGGAGATATTGTTTTCGCGGGACGGTTTTAAGAAATAATTGTTAAAATCGTTCAATATTGCATCTTTATTTATAATTCCCCATACTTTCCCGATTTCCTCAGGACTACCGGCTAATTTAATTGTCTTAACAGTGTTTTCTGCATAAGCCGAAGAAAAAAACAGAACCGCTGATAAAATTACGACAGCAAATGCTGTGTATCTTGGCATGAAGTATCCTCCTGCTATATTTATTTCAAGAGCAATAGAATGCTCATAAACTACGCATAATCTCACAGTCTCTACGGGGAATATATGATAGCCGGATGAAAAGTGCAAATTATCCCTCTGAGATGTTAGCGAAAATTAGTCTCAAAACTGGTTCGAAAAATGGGGGTCATATCCGTTCTTTATTGACAAAAAATATTTGTTCTGTATAGTATTGGCAATATAGGAGATAAAAGGGCCTAAATTTAGCAAAATGAATCGAAATTAAAACAACCCAAAAAAGCAAATTCTTATATTCCGCATCGCTGGATATGAAACGATAAGGAGTTACCCGTGAGAAAGAAAAAGATTGCCTACTTCATCTTCGGATGCTTCGTTCTGTCCCTGTTCATTGCTGCCGCAGAAAAGTCAGACCTTCCCGAGCGCTTCCGGAAATGGCTGGAGCAGGAGGTGGTGTATATCATCGCTCCCCTGGAGAAAGAAGTCTTCCTGAAGCTCAAGACAGACCGCGAGCGCGATCTTTTCATCAAGGCTTTCTGGAAGCAAAGGGATCCCACTCTCAGTACTCCAGAGAACGAATTCAAGACGGAGCACTACAGGAGAATCAGCCACGTCAATCACTTTTACGGCCGCGCTTCCGTCAAGGCCGGCTGGAGGACCGATCGGGGTCGCATCTACATCATTCTTGGTGAGCCCAACGATGTTCAGAGCTTCGAGGGAAAATCCCAGGTCTACAACACGGAGGTCTGGTTTTATCAGGGGTTGACTGACAGGGGGCTTCCCCCCGGTTTCAACCTGGTCTTTTTCCAGGAAGGCGGCATCGGGGAGTATCGGCTGTATAGCCCGCTGGGAGACGGGCCTCAGGCCCTAATGACCTCGTATTTCGGCGATCCGGCCAATTACCTTGCCGCCTACCAGCGGCTGCAGGAGTTCGAGCCAGGACTGGCGCCCTATTCCATGACATTAATTCCCGGTGAGCAGTCGGCGGTCCTGGGCCGGCCCTCTATGTCCTCCGACATCCTGATCAATCGTGTGGAGAGCATGCCCATCCGGGAAATCGAAGTGCGCTATGCCCGAAAGTTTCTGGAGTACAAGAACCTTGTCGAGGTGGAGTACTCGGCCAACTACATGGACAGTGACACTATGGTCATGGTCACCCGTGATCCCTCAGGCCTTTACTTCGTGCATTACTCCATCGAACCCAAGCGGCTTTCCGTCAACCAGTACCAGAAAAAATATTACACGACGCTCAAGCTCAACGGCATGGTGGTGGATAAGCAGGGCAGGACCATCTACCAGTTCGAAAAGACCATTCGCCTCGAGTTCGAAGAAGACAGGATGAAACAGATCAGCCACCGGCCGCTCAGCATCCGCGACATGTTCCCGCTGATCCCCGGCGAATACAATCTGACCGTGCTGGTCAAGAACGAAATCTCCAAGGAGTTCACTACCCTGGAGAGCAACCTGATCATCCCGGTTGCTTCGGATGATTTGCAGATGACCTCGCTGCTGCTCGGCTTTCATATGACGGACGATCCGCCCCAGGGCAATCGGCTGCGTCCCTTCCAGGCGGGTCGTAACCGGATCAGTTTTCAGCCCAACCGGGTTTTCCTGCGCAAGGACGACCTGGTGGTGGCCTTCCAGATTTACGGCCTGACTCCCGAACAGCGTGAGAGGGCCGAGATCCGGTATGTCTTCCTCAGGAACGGGAATGTCTTCCGCAATCTCACCCGAAAGGCCTCCACCTTTCCCGATGCCCCAAACTACGTGGAAAGCCTTACCCTCGGGGATTTCCCGCCTGCCCACTACCGGGTACATGTATCCCTTATTCTGGATGGAAGCGAGGTCCTCTCCGACAGCGATGAATTCGACGTCACTTTCATGGACAGTATCCCCCGGCCCTGGATATACGGCGGCCTGCTGGCTGGAACCCATCACCCCATCTATGCTTATATCACTGGGATGCAGTTGTTCAACAGCGGCCGCATCAATGAATCCCGCGACATGCTGGAGAAAGCCTACAGGGCGGATCCACAGAATGCGGATTTCGCCCTGAACCTGGCCCGCCTCTATATTCAGGTGAAAGACTATCGTATGGTGCCCCCTGTGTTGAAACCGCTGATGGAACGGACCGAGCCTACCTCATTCGAGGTCTTCTTTCTGCTGGGCCGCTCTTTCCAGGCGCTGGGAGAGCTGGCCCAGGCGGTCGAGATATTTGATCAAGCCATGACCCATCACGGACTCAGCACCAACCTGCTCAACGCCGCGGGAGAGTGTTACTGCCAGTTGGGAAAAATGCAGGAAGCTC
>CBDVEQ010000179.1:0-5398 GCA_965373045.1 uncultured bacterium
GTATTTTCGTTTCTGGAACATCAATTCCCTGCCCACCCTCATTCTTGTCTCTCCTGACAAACGCTCCATACTTCTCCCCTTAGACCATACAGAAAAAAATTTTGGTCAAGCTCTCTGGGATACCCTGGACAAAACTGCGGCCTCTCTTGTTCGAGACAAGGTGCTGGAAAACATCGTTCGATCATACGCAGTAATTCTTCTTTTTGAAGGTAAAGATCTCGCGAATAACCAGGCTGTGCTTAATAAGATCGATACAGCCAAAAAAAACATTTCCCGCCTGATGAGCCAGCTTCCCAAACGGATCGAAAAACCACCTCATCTTATTATTCTCTCCCGGAACAAAATACGCCGGGAGAAGATCCTTCTCTGGAGCCTGGACATTGAAATAACCGGACCGGATGAACCTAAAATCGTGATCCTTTTCGGACGGGGACGGCTTTTTTTAACACCGCTCAAAGGCAATCAGGTCTCATCCTCCCAACTGACCAACATCCTGTCCATTCTGGGACTCTCCTGCGATTGTGGATTGGACAAGCGAGGCATGATGGGCCCCAGGCTTCCCCTGCGATGGGATGCTGCGATCCAGGCGCAGGTCGTGAAGTATCTGGGTTTTGATGCTGAAAATCCCATGATCAGACAGGAAATCGCCGGCATCCTTTCCACGGAAAATTTCCGTTCATCAGTACTCTCTCTGGAAGAGAATAAAATTAAAGGCTCTCTGATGGAGCTTGATCTTTACAGCGAATCCATACAGTCATTCGGCCGGCGCTTCAGTTCAAAACGGATCTCACCGGCTCAAAATCAGAGCATGGGCACATCCCGCTCCAACAGGACAGGGCCGTTATCAAATTCCACCAGGCTGGCTGCAGCCGGGGCCGCTATTCTTGCAATCATACTTGTTGTAAGTCTGATCATTTTTATAAAGAGACGGAGAAAAATATTTTGAACACAACACATATGTTTAAAAACAAATTAAAAACCATCCTTTTTTCAACTCTTGCTGCTATGATCTTTGTTCAATGCGGCAATGTAGATCAACCCGGAGACGCTTGGAAAACATACCGCTATGATAATTCGCGAAGCGGATATTCCCCTGCTTCCATCACTCTTCCCATGGAGCTGAAGTGGCATTTTAAATCTTTACAACCACCACGCCCCGCCTGGCCGGAACCCGGTGAAGAGATGAAACGAATTCAGATGGACAATGCTCTCCACGCAGTCGCCGCTTACGGATCAGTCTTTTTTGCCTCTTCTGCAGACCACAGCGTTTATGCCCTGGATATTCAAACCGGGAAGGAACAATGGCACTTCTTTGCCCAGGGACCTGTGCGTTATGCTCCTTCAGTCTATAACAAACGCCTCTATTTCGGATCTGATGACGGGCTTGTATACTGCCTGAATGCAAAAAACGGTAAAATGATCTGGAACTACCGGGCAGGCCCGACCAGTGAAAAAATATTGGGCAACGGGAATATGATCTCTTTATGGCCGGTCAGGAGCAGCGTGCTCATAGATAAAGGCGTTGTTTATTTTGGAGCAGGCGTTTTTCCTTACGAAGGGCTCTATATCTGTGCTTTGGACGCAAAGGACGGACATGTGGTCTGGAAAAATGACACAATCGGTGACCGTGAACACGAGCTTATATTTGGAGGCATCTCCCCTCAGAGTTATCTCCTGGCGTCTGATAATATTCTTTACATCCCATCCAGCCGCGCCATGCCTGCGGCCTTTGATAAAAAAACCGGTGAATTTCTTTACTACCTGGAACCAGGAGGAAAGATCGGAGGCGTATGGGCTCTCCTTGATCAGGATCACCTGATCGCTGGTATCGATCTCTCAGGAACACCGGCCAAAGCGGTCTATGACGAAAAAACAGGAGAAAAACAGGAAGATATGCATGCCTGGTTTCCCGGAATCGACCTTGTTGTATCCCGGGACATATCATTCACTCTTACACAGGACGGCGTCTATGCTCTGAACCGCAAACAGTACCTTAACCTGCAAAAAAACCAGCTTAAAGACCTCCGTGAAAAAAAAGAAAACCTCAAGTCCAGGCTCCGCGATATCTCTTCCCGCATTTCAGAAGCGAATGATCCGGCTGTCGATAAGCTGAATCAAGAAAGGGAAAGCATTACACATTTGATCAATGAACTTGCAGAAGTTGAAGGAAAGCTTAAACCGGAGATGTTTAAGTGGGCTTTCAGCAGGAAAAATCTCTATACTATGATCCGCGCCGGAGATTTTCTCTTTGCCGGAGGAGACGGGTATATAATCGGCCTGAACACCCAGACCGGAGAAAAACAATGGGAACTGGATGTTTCCGGAAAAGTGATGGGCCTGACAGCAGTTAAAAATTGTCTTATCGCCAGCACTGACATGGGCGATGTCTACTGCTTTGCCCCGAATGGAAGCTCAGCAAAATCCGCAGAGATTAAACAGAGGAACAACAATCCGCCATTCAAAAACAATAAAAAGGCTGACCTTTACCGGTCCGGAGTGAAAAATCTTCTCTCACAGACAGGGATCCAAAAAGGATATGCTCTGGTTCTGTCCGACGCTCCCGAACAGTTGGCTTATGAGCTGGCAAAACAGACAGAGCTTTATGTTGTCGCTCCTGTTAAAAATGAAAAACAGGCAAATAAGGCCAGAAAAAAGCTGTTTTCAAGCGGGCTTTACGGCACCAAAGTGATCTTTGAGCCCTGGAATCTGGAATATCTTCCCGACTATTTTGCCAATCTGGTCATTGTAGATAAAAGAACATGGAAAACAAATATTTTCTCATCAAAAGAGATATTCCGGGTTCTCAAGCCCTATGGAGGGATAGCTGTTTTTGGGTCTTTCGGGAAAGAGAATCAAAATGAATTTAAAAGCAATATAAAAAAACTTAAGGAATGGCTTAGAGAGGTCGTTCTTGAATCCCGGATCAAAATGCATGAAGATACTCCATGGCTCTTTTTTACACGTAAAGAACTTGAAGGGGCTGGCGCCTGGACCGAAGAATACGGAAATCCCGGCAACACCGCCTGTTCCGGAGATGAACTGGTCAAAGGGCCTCTTGCAGTCCTCTGGTTTGGGGAGCCCGGATCTAAACAGATGCTGGACAGACATGCCAAGGCTCAGAGTCCTCTTTCCAAAGACGGACGTTTGTTCATTCAAGGAGAAGAAATTATTCTAGCCTATGATGCCTATAACGGCACCAGGCTCTGGGAAAAAGAACTGCCGGGCGCTGTTCGTCCCCGAGCTGATGTGGACGGAGGAAATTTTTCCCTAAACAGCACTGGACTCTTTGTGGGAGCAAAGGACCACTGTTATAGACTGGACCCGGGCAGCGGAAAAACCCAAAAAATATTCGCTCTCCCTGACACTCCTGCTTCCGGCGCTTTCCGCTGGGCTCACGTATCCTCAACTGAAACCATCCTGTTCGGCAGCAGAAGCATGGCTCTTCCTAGAGAATATTTTTTCATAAGAAACACTCTGACAGAAGAAACAAAATGGAAAGACCTTGAGGATATCCCCGAAGAATACCAGGATCTGTATATCTCGATGAAAACACGATATCCTGACCCGGAAGATGGCCTTCTGGAGGATTTTAAACGATCAGGGATCCTCTGGCGTGTCATGACAGAATTCCCGGACTGGGAAAATTACAATATTCAACAAGGAGCTTTGACTGACCGCATAATGACCAGTGATATGGTCTTTGCTCTGGAACCGCAAACAGGAAAAATAAAGTGGATACACAAAGGGCACAAGATAGCCCATATAACGATCAGTAAGGAATCAGGAAAAATATTCTTCGCGGAAAATCAAGTCACATCAACTGATAAAGAGAAGGCCCGGAAAGAGATGCTGCGGCAGATTCAGGACGAAATTTATATTCAAGGAGACGAACGTCATGTAAAAGAGAGCGAAAAGGATTTCCGGACAGTTTTTGCCCTTGACGAGGAAACAGGCAAACTCAAATGGAAAAAAACTCTGGATTTTACGGGCTGCGGCGGAGATGCACTTGCTTCGGCAGCACATAACGGTGTGCTCGTCTTTTTTTCAAATGTGGGCAGTCACGATGCGTGGCGTCACAAAACCGGTACACTACGATGGAAGCGGATGATAGCCCTTTCCGTAGAAAACGGCAAAGTGCTCTGGTCCAGGGCCAATAATTACAGGACGCGGCCTGTGATCGTGGAAAACCGCATCTACATCGAGCCGCGTGTCTGCGATCTGCATACAGGAAAGATTCTTAATCGCAGCCATCCTGTGAGCGGCCTGTCCGTTCCCTTTGAGTATCTGCGTCCAGGACACACATGTGCCATTACATCAGCCTCGTCTTCGATGCTCTTTTTCCGGTCGTCCTCCACAGCATTTATGGATTTTGAAAAGGATGACGGAGTGAGTCTGTTCGGCGCTATCCGTCCGGGGTGCTGGATCAGCCTAATCCCAGCAAGCGGAGTGCTGCTTTATCCGGAAGCCAGCGCAGGGTGCACCTGTTCTTACCCTATTCGTGGATCTCTTGTCTTAAAACATAAAAAAAACCGCTGGTCTAAAGGCAAGGTGTTCATCACACACGGTCCTATGACCCCGGTCAAGCATTTTTCAATAAACCTCGGTTCTGTATCCGATATGAAGGACAGCGAAGGGAATATCTGGTTCGCCTATCCCAATCCCGACACGAATTATTCAAGCAATCACTATCCTGACTACGGTGTCAAATTTGACCTGAATGATCAGGTTCCCACAGGGATGGGATACTTTTCCGGAGACTACCGGAACATATCCATATCCGGGACCGATAAGCCCTGGCTTTTCACATCCGGGGCCGCAGGGATCACTTCATTCGAGATCCCCCTGATCGATGATATCTGGGGCGAGGCACCCGGAACGTATACAGTACGACTGGGATTTAAAACTCCATCAAACGACCGGAGAGGGCAGCGTGTTTTTGATATCAAAATACAGGGGGAAACGGCCGCCAGCAATTTTGATATCCGCAGAGAGACAAAAACCGTGTCAGATGTCGTAATCCGGGATTATAAAGGAATGAGCGTATCCAATACACTGGTTATTGAGCTGGTACCCCGGATGAAAAATCCTGGATTGGACAAAGCCCCGGTGATCAATTTTATCCAGGTGCTTCGGGAAGACGATCCAGGTTTTATGGCGGAAGTTAAAAATGAAGCACTTAAAAATTATCACTCCATCTTGAAAGAATCTACACAAAAAAATCTCAAAATAAAAGCTCTGGAGGGAATTGCATTTATCGCTGACCCAGTTTCTCTTCCTCTGATCAAAAATTATTGTGAAAATATCGACCCGATCATCCGGGATTACAGAGACCAGGATAAAGACCTCAAGAAGAGCGCAACCCTGGCATTCCTTGCTATCTCTGATAAGATCGCAGAGC
>CBDVEQ010000180.1:0-5352 GCA_965373045.1 uncultured bacterium
CATGAGGCCAATGTTCATGTCGAGACAAAAAAGATCAGATTTGCACGGGAATGACGAGAGTACGAGACAAACGAAACGAACCAGCTCAACGAAGCCAATAAACTCAACATACTCTTCTTGACTTCAATGACTTCGATGGACTTTTTTTCTTTGGGCTCTCCTCGACTCGTGAATAATCCAGGGAACCTGCTTTATTCATAAAAATGATTCTTTTGGATTCGACTGGAATATGCTATTCTGAAAATCTCGATAAGAGAGGAAACGAATATTGAAAGCAGTAGCATTTGATGCGGTTATAGATTATTTTGCCGGGAAATCCGCGGCAAAAACCATCCTGTCTGTTGAAAATGAAAAGTATCCGGTCAAAATGGAGTATTATTCTTATCAACCGGATAAAGAAACCGGCCGTTTTTATGTTCACTTCCAATTGTCAAAATCAGTTGATCTCAAATGGAATGACCCTTTTTTTGTTTTAAGATCCGACAAGGAGGATCCCCTGGGCGAAGGGAGAATCCTCTATCCCCATCTGGAGAAGATAACTCCAAGGAAAGAGAAAAAAAGAGTGGGTTTTCTTTTGGGCCTTTTAGAGGGAAACAGAGAGGTTATTATATCCCTGACCAAAGAAGCGGGGGTCCATGGCATTTCAGGAGAGGAGATCCTTGAATTGACTTCCCTCTCGACAGAGAACCTGTCCGGTATCAGTCAGGAATTGGAATCTTCAGGAATAATCCGCATCCTTTCATTTTCCCCTCTATGCCTTCTGTCACAGGAGAATTTTGATATTCTTTGCGAAAAAATACAGACTTTTCTTTCGAAGTATCATGAAAAGAACCCCGGTGAATCCGGGGTGCCGCGGAAAAAAATTCAAAAAAAGTTCGATCTTCATCCAAGGGTACTTGCTTTGGCGCTGACAAGTCTTGCCCGCAGTCAAAAGATAAAAGATACAGGAGGGATCGTCGCCCTTTCCGATTTTAAACAGATACTTACATCCAATGAGGAAGAGATGCTTGTCAAATTGGAGAAACTATATTTGGAAGGAGGGTTTCAGTCCGAATCTCTTGAAAGTCTTCGGCGAAAGTTCAATATTCCTACCGTTCAAATGGATAAATTGATATCTCTCCTTGTTGCCCGAAAAAAAATCATACAGTCGGAAGAGGGATATCTCCTTCATGAATCCTGGCTTGAGGATGTTATCCAGATGATCCGGTCTTTTCCTAAAGAGGAATTAACAGTTGCTGATTTTAAGAAAATGACCGGTCTTTCCCGGAAATATGCAATTCCCCTCTTGGAGTTAATGGACCAGAAGAATGTAACAAAACGTAAAGGGGCTGTGCGGGAGATTTTGGTCAAAGATTAAACACATAAAACCGAATTAGGAAAGGTCGAGAACGGGAGGATTATCTTTTTCTTCTTCTTTTGGTTGCTTTTTTCTCTACTTGTTCCTTTTTAGATTCGGTTAAGGCGGTTTTGAGTTTTGCTGCAAACATTCCGGTTTTAGGCTCTTCCTTCTGGACAAAGGCTTTATAGTCTGCTTTCTTTTCTTCGGATTTTGCCTCTGTGAATTCTTTCTTATCCACGGTCTTTATTGCGAAGAGGGCTTCCATCTCGAACTCTTCCAGTTTGATCTGTTCTTCTCTGATCTTCTTAACGCCCTTCCTTCGTTTTGGGCCTCGTTCGCTCTCCAGCTTGACTTTGCGTCCTTTTTTCTTGCCCTCTTTTGGCTTTTTGGGTTTTGTGATTTCCGGGGCAGGCGCTTCAATTTTTTCTTCCTCTTTTACAATCTCTGGGGCAGCCGCAGGTATTTCTTCCATTTTGACAGCGATTTTTCTTTTAACGGCTTTTTTCTTGGCAGAAGGAGTAGCAGATTCAACGATCTGCAGCTTTCCTTCTTCCACTTCGGTTCCAGGAAAATCACCCTCTATGGTGCCGATTTCAGGCAGCCTGCTTTTTGGACTCAGGGTTTCCCCTTTTTTTTCTTTTTCATCGAAAGGCGCTTTAAGGTCTTCATAAGGAATAATCTCCTTCTCTTCGGCAGGAGTCGTTTCCTGATAGATATAAACCCCTTTCTTTTTTTCCGAAGGCATGAATTCGGAGGAATTACGAAATATATATTCGACTTCTTCATAAAAGGTCCGTTTAAGCAAATCTACCAGATGAAAGGCTCGTAAAGAATGGAGGAACAGCTCGTTCCCTTCGTAACCGAAATTTTGCATCACAAGAAGTAGCAGCTCTTTTAAGTCCAGTTTTTTTCGCTGCTTGTAGAATATGAAAAGCTGTTTCAGAGTTTCCTTTTCAAGGAAGATGATTTTATTCGTGGAACAGTATGAAAAATCTGCCTCATCGTGAACTTTAAATTCATCTTCTGCGAGATCATATGTAACTTTTGGCACTTCGAGCTTCTTCTTGATCGTCTTGACTGAAAAGAAAAATTCAGATGGGCCTGTTCTTTTTAGCGTCAGACTTGCCCCTTGGGGAACATTATTGCTTTCATAGAATTCTTTAAGTCCGATAAAAGCCAGGGATGTAGGATAATAATAAACAGTATATTCTTTTTTCGAATTAGAATTTTTGAATATGTATTCTCGAGTATGGGACAATTCTCTGTTTGTATTTTTCGGAACAACCACTCCCCCTGACAGGATCTCTCTCCATGACAGATAAAGTTTAAGTGGAAAACCTTCATAGGGGGCTGTTTCTGGTTTAATTCCATCTTCAAATGAGGGCACTTTTGCTTTTTTTGCATTGAGTGGCAGGTCTTTTATAAAAGAATCAATGAGTTCCTTTAAATGCCATTTCCCACGGTCTTCAGGAGAGACAAGAATGAATCTTTTTTTCTGCTTGCTCAAAGCATGGTTCAGACTGATCCAGTAAAGCTCATAAAGGTCCGAATCAGGGCTGATCCCAAAAGCTTGAGATATTATCTTGGACGAGGAGCAGGATTTTTTTGTTTCATTTAATTTAGTCTGGAGGGCATTCAGAATCTCATCAGAGATTATTAATTGATTTTTTTTCAGCTGCCAGAATTCAATCCAGTTGAAGAAATCCTTTGATCTTGTGAGTTCATGAACCAGGTTTTTTCCCAGTGACTTCAGGTCTTTTTCCGTCATAGGAAGTTCATGAAGTCTCGGGTCCTCTTCTTTTTTCAGGACTTTTGCGTTTACACATTGATTGTCTTGATTTGAAGGCAGAAGAACCTGGGTCTTAGTTTTTTTCATATATTCTATGTGTTTTCTAAACGTTCCCCCCCCGGAATAATCAACCTCTAGCATTTCATATTGAAAACCTTCGTATTTAATTATATTGACGACTTTTAGAACAACAGCTCCATGAAAGGGTTCAACTCCTTTACTGCTAATCAACAGAGGCTCATCATAGGACTTATATATGAGATCTCCGATCTCATAGCGGCAGAGGAGATCATAAATTTTAACTTCCTGATTCATCTGGCTGGAGTTCTTTTCAAAGGCCAGTCTTCTTGCTAATTCCTGATGTGAGACCGGTGTTTTGTTTTTTCCAAAGATTCCCTTGATAAATTGAAGGTCGTCTTTTGTGATTGTTGTATTTTCGTTCTCTTTTTCCATTTTATTTATTTTCTAATAATAGCATAATCGCTTTCTGAACATGAAGCCTATTTTCAGCTTAACCAAATATGATAGAGCAGTCTGAATTGACAGAGCGCTAGATTGTTGATACTTGAAAGATGTTCTCCCATGTTCAACTCCTGGCAGATCTGATTATCCTGGTGCCAGAGCGGTTTATGAGCGCCGATTTAAGGTGGCTGGCGGATGTGATAAGAACTTCTGTTCCACCTGCTTTGATATACTCAATGGAAGCCTGAATCTTGGGGCCCATGGATCCTGGAGGGAATTGTCCTTCCTCCAAGTGCTGTTCCGCCTCTTCAACGGTCATTATGCTCAAGGGGGTTTCATCTGAAGTCCCGAAGTTCAAACTTACTCTGGGCACATTGGTCAGGATAATGAATAGATCACATCCGACTTCCCGGGCAATAAGGCTGGAGGCGAAGTCTTTGTCAATAACAGCTTCCACTCCTTGAAAAAGCCCGTTGCCGTTGATTATGACAGGAATGCCTCCTCCCCCTGCGGCAATGACGATCTTTCCTGAGCGGACCAGATCCCTGATGATCCTCTTCGGGATCACATCTATAGGCCTTGGGGAAGGCACGACTTTGCGGTAGCCGCGTCCTGCATCTTCGATCATAGTCCATTTTTTTTCTCTTATAAGCATTTGTGCTCTGTATTTTGAGTAAAAAGGACCAATAGGTTTGCTGGGATTGTCAAAAGCCGGATCCTCCCGGTCAACGACAACCTCAGAAATCAAAGTGGCCACGTCATTATCCAGGGAGTTTTTTCGAAGCTCGTTGAGGATAGCTTTTTCCAGCATAAATCCTATGCTGCCTTCTGTCATGGCATCACATATTTCAAGGGAGAAAGGCGGAACCTTATTGATGGATTCCTCCATTTGAATCAGAAGATTTCCCACCTGCGGGCCGTTTCCGTGGACTATGATCAGGTCAAACCCTTTTTTTACAACATGGATCATCAATTGGGCTGCTTTCTTAGCATTCTTTTTCTGTTCGGACTGCAGCCCTCTCTGATTCTTGGGGAGAAGGGCATTTCCGCCAAAAGCAATCAATGCGATCTTTTTTTTCATTGGAATTTCTTAAGGACCTCTCTAAGATCCGGTGTTCCGATTTCCTCCAGATCATATGTCACACGCAGGATTTTCTTGTTCGTTTTCAACAGGCGGGTAAGATCGATCGGAGTAGCTCCGATCACAATATCACACTCCACTTTATTGATGGTCTCTGCCAGTTCGTCCATCTGGGCCTTGCCGTATCCCATAGCCGGAAGAACCTTATCCAGATGGCTGAATTTCTTAAAAGTAGATTTTATGCTTCCCACGGCATAAGGCCTGGGATCCACAATTTTTGCGGCGCCGTATTTTTCAGCAGCAACGATCCCTGCTCCATAGGACATCTCCCCATGAGTAAGGGTTGGGCCGTCTTCGATGACCAGAACGGTCTTTCCGGCAATATCCTGTCCTTCAGGAACAGTGATAGGAGAATTGGCCAGGATGACGGTTGCCCCTGGATTGAAGCTTAGAATATTTTTCATCACCAGGTCGATATTTTCCTGTTTGGCAGTGCCCATCTTATTGATAATAAGAACATCGGCTCTACGAAAATTTAGTTCGCCCGGAAAATATTTTAATTCATGGCCTGGTCTGTGAGGATCTACAACCACGATTTCCAGGTCAGCTTTGTAAAAGGAAGTATCATTATTCCCCCCATCCCATAGTATGATATCTGCTTCTTTTTCTGCTTCTTCCAGA
>CBDVEQ010000181.1:0-5344 GCA_965373045.1 uncultured bacterium
CCAATTCTTTTCTGTTTAAAAAACAGTGGCCTAAAATATTGAGATCCTCTGCCCTGAGTTCGATCAATAATGACAGCAGCGGAACCCTCGGCCAGAATGATGCGGTGAATTTCCTCAAATCCTTCATGGACAAAATATTCCAGACAAAAAAATCTCTGGCCCTGGGGTATGAATGGACTGCGATCGATTCTGCTGCCAATATCCTTGCGCTGGTCTATAAAGGATCGGTTATTCACTTGGCCGGTTTTCCCCAGGAAAAAGGAGGGCGGAAGGAAACTCAGAGAGATACTCCGGAGCAGAGGATACGTGTCATCAGACAGGAAAACATTGTACCCTTCTAACCCAGACCCGGGCCGGATCCTGAAGCAACTTGATTTATAATACTTACTAGACCCAAGAAAGAAAAGCACTTGAATCCTCGAATCCTTTGCATCTGCTTTATGATATAATCAATTTATAATGCCAAAAAAACCATTCATCTCTCGCCTGAATCTCTTTTTTGTTTTTGCCGTGGTGATTCCTTGTGTTTTTCTGGCGGTCATGGCCATAAGGTCCATCAACCGAGAGGAAGCTTATATCGAAAAAAGACTTCAAAGCGCTTTACAAGCGGAATTGACTCACGTGGCCAATCTGGTAAACACAGAGTTGGAAAATATCCGGAATGAACTTCAAACTGCCATTCCCACAGATGTGAAACAGGATCCGCAGCCCGCTCTTTCTGTGTGGGCTGACCGATCTTTATTGGTTAAGGTTCCTTTTCTGCTTTCTCCTGAATATGAGATCCTCTGGCCCAGGTATAATCCGGGATCCTCGGATGATGAACTGGCCTTTCTGAACTGGAACAGAGATTTTATTACAAACAGAGCTCGGATCCCTGTTTATCAAAATATTGCTGTGGCTTATATGGACCGGATCACAAAACCTGAAAGGTGGAACATTAAATCGGATGAAATCATGGCAACAGATTCGGTACCGGCTTCTCCTGAACTGACAGAAAGTCGAACGGGCGGAGCTCAACCTGTCAAAAGCCGTTATGATTCTCGGAAGATTCAGACTCAGCAGCGAGCGATCAGTGAATTTGAAAAGGATGAGCAGGTCCGCAAGGCCCTTTACGGAAAGGCCAGGGAAGAGGGGCAGAAGCCTCTTATCCGGAATGTTCTCCCCAGCGCAGGGGCCTCTCAAAAAAAGTCCCTGGAGCAGAAAGAATCGATCTATATTTCGGAAGCCAAACGTTTCAGTGAGATCACGGCTGAAGGGGAAACTGGAATCATTCCGCGGTTTATTGAAGAGAAACTGTCTCTTCTGTTCTGGAAAAAAGGGAGTGTCAACTGGATCGTGGGGTGTGTGGTTGATGAGGAGGTATTCAAAGCGCGGATACTGAGCCTTCTACCGGATATTTATTCTTCAGAGCGAGTGTTGACCGTGCTGGATGAGAACGGCCGGCCTCTGATCACTCCCGGAGAAACAGAACAGAGAGATTGGAGGCGGCCTTTTGTTGCCCGGGAGATCAGCGAAATCCTCCCGCGCTGGGAGGTTGTGGCTTATCTGACGGACCCGGATTTCATCACTTCCAGAGCCAATTCCACAGCCGTTATCATGTGGGTGTTGATCCTTCTCTTTTTTCTGTCCATTCTGAGCGGGGGGACCTATGTTCTGCGCAAGCTGCGCAGCGAAGTCGTTCTGGCCAGTCAGAAGACCTCCTTTGTGGCCAATGTGTCACATGAATTAAAAACCCCTCTTACTTCCATACGGATGTTTGCAGAAATGCTGAAAGAAAAACGGCAGTCCGATCCAAAAAAACAGCAAAAATACCTGAGTATCATGGTGTCTGAAACAGAGAGGCTGACACGTTTGATCAACAATGTGCTTGATTTTGTGCGGATGGAAAAAAACCAGAAGCAGTATGATCTGAAGAAACTGGATCTGGCGCTTGTGAGTGAGGACTTGATCGAGAGCCAGCGCGTCCGGCTGGAGTACAATGGTTTTGAGGTGATATTTCAGAACTATGCCGGGGAGGCGTTTATAAACGGTGATGAAGAGGCGCTGAAACAGGCTGTGCTCAATCTTCTCTCCAATGCGGAGAAATATTCCGGGACGAAAAAAAAGATCAAAGTGGAGATCAACTGCACGGAAAAGAATGTGTTTATTGATGTCAAAGACAGGGGAATAGGCATCCCTCCCCAGCACGTTAAAAAGATCTTCAAGGAATTCTTCCGGGTGGACGAAACTCTAACCGCCGGGGCAGGGGGATCCGGACTCGGGTTGACCATCGCACAAAAAATCGTGCATGATCTGGGCGGAGATATTCAGTACTTTCCGCGGAGCGGCGGCGGAAGTATATTCAGAATGATTTTCCCTATGCAAATATAAATAATTCAGGCAAATGAAGAAAGAAAAGATACTAGTAGTGGAAGATGACCGAGCCATCCTGACCGGACTGGAAGACCTGCTCGGGAGTGAGGGATATGAGGTCTGTACGGCAGTAGACGGAAAGGAAGCCCTTCGTCTTTATGGGACCGAGAAACCGACTCTGATTCTCCTGGATATCATGATCCCTGAAAAAAGCGGATACGATGTGTGCAAAGAGATCCGGAAAAAAGATCCAGTCACTCCCATCTTGATGCTGACTGCCAAGGGACAGGAGGTGGACAAGGTCGTTGGTCTGGAACTGGGCGCGGATGACTATATCGTCAAACCCTTTGGCGTGAACGAACTCCTTGCGCGTATCCGGGCCCGCCTCCGCAGGCCGGCCGCAAAACCCGGAAAAAAAGATCTCACCCCCCTTGCTTTCGGCAATGTCCGGATCGATCCGAAAACCTATAAAGGCAGGAAAGGAAAGCGTGAATTCACTGTTTCCACAAGAGAGATCGCTCTTCTCAGGTATCTGTTCCGGCATGACGGTGAGGTGGTGGAGAGATTTACGCTTCTGGATGAGATCTGGGGAGTCCGCTACGAGGGAACCACCCGGACTCTAGACCAGCATATCGCCAAACTCCGGCAGAAGATCGAAGACGATCCCTCCAGCCCTGTACACATCCAAACCGTTCACGGTGTGGGATATCGTTTTGTCAGCAAAAAACCATAAAAACCGCATTGTGCGTTCCGTTATCCGGAAAAGAAATCCGATTTTCAGGTCGTAAAAAACAGTTGAATTTCCTTGGGATAATCGAATATAGTTGAATTTTAAAATTTCTGCGGACATTTCATATGTGTGAAAACCGCAGATCACCAATGGAGGTTACGGAATGAAAAAGATAGTACTCATGATCATGATTGCCGGGCTGGTTGCCGGCGCCTGCTCGAAAAAGGAAGTTGAGAAGCGTGCTGCAAATCCTCTCTTGAGCGCTTTTAACACACCCTTTGAAACCACGCCGTTTGAAAGGATCGATGTCGAACATTATATGCCGGCTTTTAAAGAGGGGATGAAAAAGGAGATGGCACAGATTGATGCCATTGTCAGCAACCCGGAGGAAGCGAATTTTTCCAACACCATCGAAGCTCTTGACAGCGCTGGTGAACTGCTGACCAAGGTGAGCAGTGTGTTCTACAACCTGAACTCCGCTCACACGAATGAGGAACTGCAGAGCATCGCCAAAGAAGTAGCGCCGCTTCTTTCCAAGCATGGTGATGACATTGCCCTTAATGAGAAATTATTTGCAAGGATTAAGTCAGTGTATGAAAAGAAGGAAAACCTTGAACTGACGGCTGAACAGAATATGCTCCTCGATAAAGCATATAAAGCTTTTATTCGGGGCGGGGCTAATCTGAATGAAGAGCAGAAATCTAAGATGAGGGAGATCAACAAGGAATTGTCGCTTCTTTCCTTGAGGTTCGGAGAGAATGTCCTTAAGGAGACCAATGCCTTTGAGATGGTCCTGGAAAGCGAGGACGATCTTGCCGGACTGCCTGAAGCCGTGGCTTTGGGAGCCGCTGAAGCTGCCAAGGATCGGGGATATGAAGGGAAGTGGGTATTCACTATTCAGAAACCCAGCATGATCCCTTTTCTCCAGTATTCCGAAAAACGCGATCTGCGGGAAAAGATCTTCAAGGCCTATGTCAACCGCGGCAGCAATGACAATGAATTTGACAACAAGAAAACCGCGTCCCGCATGGCAGCACTTCGCGTGGAAAAGGCCGATCTCCTGGGTTATAAGACCCATGCCCATTTTGTGCTCGAGCCGAACATGGCCAAAGTCCCTGAGAATGTTTATAAGCTTCTGGATCAACTCTGGGAGCCTGCCTTGAAGATGGCTAAAAAGGAGGCAAAAGAACTTCAGGCCATGGCCGAACAGGAGGGAAATGACTTCAAACTTCAGGCCTGGGACTGGTGGTATTATTCGGAGAAAGTCAAAAAAGCCAAATACGACCTGGATGATGAGGCCCTGAGGCCTTATTTCAAGCTCGAGAACGTGATTAACGGCGTATTCAATGTTGCCAATAAACTCTGGGGGATTCAGTTTGTTGAACGTACGGATATTTCAACATTCCATGAAGACATCAAGGTGTTCGAGGTCCAGGAGGAGGATGGCTCCCATATCGGGATCCTGTATACGGATTACTTCCCGAGGGCCAGTAAAAGAGGTGGTGCCTGGATGAATTCCTTCCGGAAACAGTCTAAAAAAGGTGGCAAAAATATTACTCCAGTGATCATCAATGTGGGTAATTTTTCTAAACCCACGGGTGACAAACCAGCGTTGATCAGCTTTGAGGAAGCCCTGACATTGTTCCACGAATTTGGCCATGCTCTGCATGGACTGCTCTCTGACTGCACATATGAAACACTTTCCGGGACATCGGTTCCCAGGGACTTTGTGGAACTGCCCTCTCAGCTTATGGAAAACTGGGCCGCTCACCCAGATGTTCTTAAGATGTATGCAAGGCACTATGAGACCGGAGAGCCCATTCCGCAGGAGCTTCTTGACAAGATGGAAAAGGCAAAATATTTCAACCAGGGATTCGCTGCGGTGGAATATCTGTCCGCGTGTTATCTGGATATGGACTGGCACTCACTGACCGGTGCTGAAGAACTGGACTGCATGGATTTTGAAAACAAATCTATGGGCAGGATCGGTTTGATCCCAGAGATCGTAGTCCGCTATAGAAGCCCTTATTTCCGGCACATCTTTGCCGGCGGTTATTCATCGGGATATTACAGCTATATCTGGGCGGAAGTCCTGGATGCCGATGCCTTTGAAGCCTTCAAAGAAAAAGGACTGTTTGATCAGGAAATGGCCCGGGCCTTGAGAAAACACATCTATTCGGCCGGTGGTACGGATGATCCCATGGAATTGTACAAGCTTTTCCGTGGAGCCGAGCCCAAGGTTGAGCCTCTTCTCAAAAGAAA
>CBDVEQ010000182.1:0-5334 GCA_965373045.1 uncultured bacterium
ACTGCCCTTCGATAAGATCCAGGACATTTGCAGAGTCTCGCCAGCGGGATTTTACCTTGATATGAAGGTCTAGATAGATCCTGGCTTCAAGGATGTCTTCAATCTCTTTTCTGGCTTCTGTTCCAATGGCTTTGATTACACTTCCATGACGGCCGATAATGATCTTCCTGTGGTTATCCCTTTCGACAAAGATCGTGGCATTGATGAATTTTCTCGGCCTCAGATCTTTGGAGTGAGGTGCCTTTTCTCTATCCTCGATCGAATCGATCAGGACAGCTGTAGTAAAAGGAAGCTCTTCCCTTACGCGGCTTAAGATCTTTTCCCTGATGATCTCGGAAAACAGAAAACGATCGGATTGGATGGTGAGATCGTCATCTGAATAGAGTTTCTCTGCCTCAGGAAGATTATCGTAAATCCTGTCTTCCAGGATATCCACATTTGTTCCTTTAAGCGCAGATATGGGGATGATCTCTTTAAAAGGAAGCAGATCTTTATATTTATCAATAAGCGGCAGGACATTTCCCTTCTTGATGATATCCACCTTGTTGAGCAGCAGAAAAATCGGGGCGGAGATCTTTTTCAGAGTTTCGATGACAAACTCGTCGCCATGCCCGAATTTTAATGCAGCGTCGATGAGAAGGCAGATAAGATCCGATGTTTCCAGTGATGAATAGACAAAATTCATCATACGGCGGTTCAACTGATGGAGCGGTTTGTGGATGCCGGGGTTGTCCAGAAAAACGATCTGCCCCTTGTCTGTGGTCTTGATGCCGAGGATGCTGATTCGGGTAGTCTGAGGCTTATCTGAGATGATAGCCACCTTCTCCCCGAGTATGGTATTGAGGAGTGTAGATTTTCCCACATTGGGCCTTCCGATCAATGCTACGTATCCGGCTCGCATGCTATTCAATCTCCACTTTTTTTATTCTCAATTTCCTGATCTTTTTTTGGTCCACATCCAGGATCTCAAAAGACAGATCCTTGATCCGCACGGTCTCGCCCAGCCTGGGGAGTCTGCCCAGATGGTGAGTGATCAACCCTCCGACTGTGATATAGTCATCCTCTTCAAAGTCGCTTTCGAATAATTCATCCAGGTCTTCCACTTCCGCATCTCCGAGCACGATATAATCCAAGGTCCCTTTCTTTACGAATCGGTCGGGTTCCCTGTCGTATTCATCCTGAATCTCGCCCACGATCTCTTCCACCATGTCCTCTATTGTTACAAGACCGGAAACACCGCCGTGTTCATCTACTACAATGGCCATCTTCTGCATGCGTTTTTGTAATTCCTTGAGGAGTTCGGCGACTTTCATGGATTCAGGGACAAAAAAGACCTCCCGGATCAAAGGGGATATTGAATGTGATCTCATCCGGTCTTCCGAGTATTCGAGAAGATCTTTGGCTACAACAATACCTTCGATGTTGTCCACACGGTCCTTGAAGACCGGAATACGGGAGTGTTTTTCCTTGATCACCAACTCTCTAAGCTGCTGGATATCGGCATCTTTCGAGATACAGAACATAGAAACCCTGGGTGTCATGATCTCCCGGACAAGGGTATCACCGAACTCTACAACACTCTTTAGAAGGATCCCTTCATCCTTTTCGATGATGCCCTCTTCTTCCGCCTCTTCTATCAGGGCGTCGATCTCATCTTCAGATGCCTCACGCTGCTCTTTATCGTTTTCCTCCCGTCCTTTGATGTGTTCCATAAACAGAACAGGTTTGGCCAGGAACAGCATCAACCGGAAGGAGGGGAGGAAAATGCCGAGAACCTGCTTTTTGTAGAATGCACACACCAGGCGCGGGATCCATTCGAGGAATACAAGATAGAGGACAAAAGCGATCAGGACAAACCAAAGAGGCCAGGACTGGAGTTTTGGAGAAATGAAAAGCAGATATACTAGAAAAAACAGGAGCAGAACCGATCGGAGGAATTCAACGGCCAGAGTGAGGTCGTCATATTTATCAAGGATTTGTGTCCGGTACATTTTTTTCTTGTCTTCCAGGAACCGGCTGATCGCGATCTTTGAAAATGCCCCCAGGGCGACATGAAAGAGAGAAAACAGAAATACCACCAGAAAACTGAGGATTGCACCGGTCCATTCAAAGGGCTCAATATTCATGGTATTCCTCGAGAAGAAGGTTTCTGATCTTTATATCTTCTTCTTCCAGTCCTTTGGAGTGCTCAAAACCCAGAAGGTGAAGGAATCCGTGAATGGTCAGGATCTCTAGTTCGCGTTCCAGCCCATGTTGTTTCGTTAAGCACTGCTTAAAGGCAAAAGCGGGCGAGATGATGATATCCCCTAGATAATATTTTCCGTCTGCCGCTTTTTCCCCAATAGGAAAGCTTAAGACATCTGTGGGAGTGTTTTTGTTCAGGAAATCTTTATTCAGCTTTTTTATGGTTGTGTTGCGGACAAAGGCCAGGGTGACCTCCGGATCGTCTATTTTGTAAAACTCGATCAATTGTTTTAACAGTGCCCGGAATCTATTTTGGTGGATCCAGTACCTGTTTTGGCGGTTTATTATTTCGATCATTGGGATTTTTTGTTTTTTTTGGCCGTTGGGACTTTTTACCTTCAAAATCAAATCCAGGATATTCCACTCTTGGATGATAGATGGTGTCCATCGTGGTCAGAAATGAGGAGGCAATAGCCCTTAGTTCTTTCAGGGAAAAGCTGCAATCGTCCATTTGTCCGTCCTGCATATGCATGGTAAAGACCTTTGTGATCAGGCGTTTCAGGTTGGCCTCTGAAGGTGTCTTCAAACTGCGGGAGGCTGCTTCGATGGAATCTGCCAGCATTACAAGCGCAGCTTCCTTGCTTTTCGGGATCGGGCCGGGATAACGGTAGCTCTCCTCTCCGATCTTTTGCATCTCAGGGTCATATTTTTCCTTGGCTTTTTCAAAAAAGTACCGGACCAGAGAGTTTCCGTGATGCTGCTCGATCATATCCCGGATCCTTTTCGGCAGTTTCAGTTTTCTGGCAAGCTCAACTCCATTCTTGACGTGGTTGATGATAACAAGCGTACTCATGCTGGGCTTGAGGTCTTTGTGCATGTCTGCATTGCGGGTCAAGTTTTCGATAAAGTATTCCGGCCTTTTGATCTTACCGATATCATGATAGAGAGCTCCGGTTTTAACCAGCATCGAATCCAGGCCGATCTCCTTTGCCGCTTCTTCTGCGACAGATGCCACGATAAGAGAATGGTGATAGGATCCGGGAGCTTTAAGCGCCATTTCTTTAAAGATAGAAAGGTCGGAATTGGACAGCTCAAGCAGCCTGGACTGTGTAACAAATGCGAAAATCGATTCAAAAACCGGCAGGAAGAGAAAGGCAAGCGCTGCGCTGAACAGGCCTCCGATGACTCCCATCAAAATTTCGCTTGTGAAGATTTCAACTGGTCCCAGCTTCTCTCTGATCAGATGAGTTGCGATAATGACTAAAATATTAATGGGAGCTATGATGAACAGGCCTGCTCGAAATGGAGTTGTCCTTTTTTGTTTCCCATAATACTTGATACCATAAATAGCGGCGAATCCTCCAACAAGGCTGAAAACCATCATGTAAAAACTGGCATTGAACAGATATCCTATAACGAGGCTGTTAATGACTACATAGATCAAGGCAACAGGGCTTGTAGTCAGGAAAGCGAATAAAAGGGTACCCATCTGAAAGGGGAAGGCATACTGGTAGCTTTCCGCCGTCTGAAAAAGCGGAAAGCTTGCGCTTTCACTGAATGTGCCAGCTAGAAAAAGGGACAGTTTGTAGAACAGCAGGCTGAGGAGGAGTACAAGAACCTGCATTTTAAAATATCTAAATGCCCGTCTGTGATCATGGAGAGATTTCAGATAGTACCAGCTTGTCAGCAAAAGAAGGGCAAAAAGAATAAATGTTCCGGTGAAGTTGGTCAACCAGCTTGGTTTCGCCTGTAGGTTCTGATTGATGATGTTAATTTCTTTCAGTGCGTCAGCCTTAACCTCATCCCCCTTGCGGATGATGACTTTTCCTTTTTTGATGGTATAAAAAACGATTTCAACGTTTGAGCGTGCCAGGTCCTGCCGCTCCTGAGTCTCAAGCGCGTCATAACGGATATTTTGTGACACAAAAGCATGGGAAAGGATGGTCAGAACGGATTTTTCGTTCTGGGATATATCCAGGTTGTTGATCTCTTCGGATAAAGCCTGTTTGCTTTCCGTAATATCCATCAGATCCGGGACATTGATGGCTTTTTCATCATCCTGTGCTCTGATCAAGGTCAATCCTTTTGTCTCTTCTTCGTGTATAAAAAGCCGTTTAGAGGCGATGATCCCGTTTTTTGAGATCTTGCCCACCAGGTTGATCAGGTTATCTTCAATACTTGCGGAAAATTTCGATTTTATTAAATAGTTAAGGTTCCTGGGAGGGATCGTAATATCATAATTGTCGGAGACGTCTTTTTGGAAATCTTCCTGGATCTTGTTTGCCGTCCTTTCTTTAAAAGCAATCCTACCGAATTGGAAGAATTCTCTGATCCTCTCTTCCGTTGTTATAAATGTATTCTGGTCGAGTCTGTACACGGGGAGAATACGTTCAACCGCCTCGGACCGACGCTTTTCAGTGGTTTCTTTATCTTCAATGATCAGGTCGACCGGAGCGACGATATCTGAGTCTGCAATTTCTCCTATATTTGGTAATGGCAGGGAAGTGGAAGGAAGATAGGACAGAAAGTAGGAGAGGATAATAACGCACAGAAACATGTAGAGAAAAGGATTTTGCGTGATCTTTTTCCAGATGGACACCTTGGATTCTTGATTGTCCGGGCTAGTATTGTTTTTGGCCTTTTTAGGGTGCCTTAACGATTTTTTAAAGAGGTCAAGATCTTTAAACGATATTCCATTCATGATTTTTTCTGCACCTTGGATTCGGCTTTTTGATAAGCCTTAACGATTTTTTGGACAAGGGGATGGCGGACCACATCCTTGTCATTAAAATGAATGAATGAGATTTCATCGATCTTGTTTAGAATGTTCATGGCATGGATAACTCCGGATTTGCTGGGCTGCGGAAGATCGATCTGAGTGATATCGGCTGTAACCACCAATTTGGAATCAAAACCAGCGCGTGTGAGTATCATTTTCATCTGTTCTTTTGTGGTGTTCTGGGCTTCATCCAGAATGATAAATGAGCTGTTCAATGTGCGGCCTCTCATGTAGGCCAGAGGAGCGATCTCAATTGTGCCGCGGTCTATGAGTCCTTGGGCCTGCTCGGCTTTTATGAGATCGAACAGGGCATCATAGAGTGGGCGGAGATAAGGATTGATCTTTTCCTGAATGTCACCTGGGAGAAAGCC
>CBDVEQ010000183.1:0-5321 GCA_965373045.1 uncultured bacterium
GTTTTGATCGTACGGGAAAAAGATGGTTTCCGTGAAGATAAGCTTATATCGGTTCGGTTTGTACCATTGGTAACAACCCAGTAAAACTATTCGCTTAATGAGAAGAATCATGCAAAAACAGATATTCATTTTTGGACTCGTTATGCTGATGGCAGGGTGTGCGTTGGGATCCAGTACAAAGTATATTCGAATATATTTTCCTGACGGAGATTCAATCAACGCGGAGCTGGCAATAACCGTGGAACAAAGGATCAGAGGGCTGATGTTTCGGGAAAAACTTAATTCCGACCAGGGGATGCTTTTTGTTTTTGAGGAGGAGAACATTCAATCGTTCTGGATGAAAAACTGCCTGATCTCACTTGATATCATATGGCTGGATAAAGATAAGCGTATTATCCATATAGAAACCGCTGTTCCTCCCTGTTTTGAGAAAGATTGTCCGTCATATGGTCCTGCCATTCCCGTACTCTATGTCCTGGAGTTAAAATCCGGAAGTGTTGAGGAACGTAAAATCAAGCTTTACGATAAGATCGATTTTATTTTAACTCGAAATAAGATCATAAAGTTCAGCAGCAGCGTTTTTTGAGGCGATCTGTGTGCCCAGCTGTTTTCTTATCATCTGAAATTGTTCGATCATGGAATTTTGAATACTTACTGAATTCATGATCTTTTTAGTTTCATTATAAAGATTTTCCTCGGTAAATTGTCCTTGTATCAACTCCGGGATGATCTTTTCCTTTGCGAGAATATTGACGATACTATAATTTTTTATCTTAATAAACCGGACGCCGAAAAAATAAGTAAGAGGGGAGAGGCGGTAAAAAGCAATGACAGGTGTTTCCAGCAAAGCTGCTTCCAGGTTGGCGGTTCCGCAGGAAGATAGAGCCAACCGGCTGTAGGCAAGAGCTTCATAGATATCTTCGCTGACAAGACAATAATCCAGTGTCTGTGGAAAACAGCTGATAAAATACTCACGGCTGATGTTATCCGCCTGGAGCATAATAAACTGGACATTTAATTCCTTCCTGATCCTGGGCAGAGTTTTGTTGAGAACAGGAGCGTGAAATCGAATCTCGCTCTTCCGGCTTCCGGGGAGTATTGAAATGATATGTTTATCCGGATCGAGCCCATATTTTTTTAGGAAAGATTCGCGGCTGTTCCCGATCTTTACCTTCTCAATCAGTGGATGACCGATAAAGGCGGACGGGATTTTATTGGCCAGGTAGATCTCTTCCTCAAACGGAAAGATCAGGAGCATTCTCGATACATGTTTTTTTATGGTGCGAAGCCTTTTTTTCCTCCATGCCCAGACAGTCGGACTTATGTAGTACAGGACAGATACCTGTTGGGAAGACAATTTTTTTGCCAGACGGAGATTAAAATCAGGAGAGTCGATCAGTACCGCAGCGCTGGGGGCTCTTGATCTAACCTCTTTCTGGATGTGGTGGAAAATACGTTTTATCCGGGCAAGATGAGAAAAAACTTCAAACAGGCCGACTACCGAAAGGTCTTCTACTGGATAGAGAATGTCAACCCCTGCTTTTTTCATTGTCTTTCCGCCGACACCGAAGAAACATGTTTCAGGATGGTTTTTTAGATACTGCCTGACTAAAGCAGCTCCGTACTTTTCTCCGGAATTTTCTCCAGCGATGATGAGAATTGTTTCAGGCAAAGATCAGTCCTCTCCATAATAAATGATCTCAGGCATGTTCTCAGGATCCTGTCCGTAAAAGAAAAGCCATTTATCATATGTTTCTTGGTTATTATAGATCTTGATGGATTGTTGGGTCGAGCGGCTCACGACTCCTATGATCCTGGGCAATTGGATGGAATCCAAAATAAATTCCGGCACGATCAATATATTTTGAACCGCTTTCCCTTTCGCCTGACCAGGACTAGCAGGAAAAAGAATAATATTCCAGAGTCCTTCTTTGGTCATTGGGTCTTTAAAGAGTTTACGCAAGCATCGCTCTTTAACAAGATCTTCAATTTTTTTGGGATATTGGCCAGGTTTCTTAAGCTGATATAAACGGATGGCTTCTACATACTGGTTTCCCCTAAAGATCAGTTCGGTTTCTCTTTCCCTCTGAATCTGAGTGTTCCAGACAGGAACTGCAATAAGCAGTCCAATAGTCAGCACGGCAACAGCGAACAGGAGAATGAGGATGGAGTAGCCCTTTTGTCTTACCATGTGTTGTAAGCAGTGCCGTCGAGACTCTTCTCATTAGATCCTGATGTAACATCCCTGATTCCTGGAGATATTCCTGAATAGATATCATCGGCAGTCAGAGTGTCCCGTATCTCCACCCAGGTTTCGGCCGAACCTGTGATCGGATCCAGGGGAAGGGCATGAAAATACTCCTCATCGACCAGAGCTTGCAGGGAATCGGGGTATTTCATTTTATCCGTGTAGTATTGATTGATGATCTTTCTTATCTGAAATAGATTTTCTTTTAGGACTGTTTCCCGGGATTTCATGATGGCATGTTTATACTGCGGGAGGGCCAGGCCAACCAGTATGCCTATCATAGCGATTACGATCAAAAGCTCAATGAGGGAGAATCCTGCTCTTTTCGATCTGTTCATTTATCTGCCAGATTATTTTGTAAGTAAATACATTATACCAAGATCGGCTCGTGATGAATAGGAGATTGTAGGATCAAGATCAATTTTTTACCATTCATTATACTTAGAGCCGTCTAGTGCTATGCCGGGGTTTTTAGTGAACACATCATAGACATTCTGTCCTCCCCATGAAACAGAGTCTGGTTTATCCTGATAGGATCTTAAACCCCATTCATACGAATTTGTCATAGGATCTTTGGGGATTCGCCTAAGAAATTTGATGATCTTTGTGATTTCTTTATCCCCTTCTTTGATACCGACTTCAACACCCTGTACCAGTGTGTCAAGATCAGGAGGATACCCATTGGTTTCTTCTTCGAATTCGAATTTTTTTTCATCCGTCAGTTTTTTATACGAGTCGATCGCATTCCGTAGGACCCTGAGGTTACGCCTCAAGCTAAACTCTTTTTCCCGTTGGACGGCAATTTTTGCCAATGGAAGAACGACTGCAGCTAGAACAGCCAAAATGGCCATAGTGACCAGCATTTCAGTTAAGGTGAATCCCTTTTTGTGTGAAAAGTTGCTGATCATCCTGTCTCAGCCATCTTGCTTTTAGAAAGAAAGACCATCCTAATTCCGCCTGCCAGGATTAATACCGGTTTTTGCGGTCTTTATTATCCCTGAAACTGCGTTTTTTATAATGGGGGGGGGTATGGTCACGGTTATCTCTGTTTTGATCATCCCGGTTTCTGTTACTGGATTGGGAAGATCCTTCCTCTAAGGCCTTTTTACTCACTTTAACTTTATTGTTTTCATCAATGCCGATAACCTTGACTTCGAGAGTTTGGCCAATGGAGACTTCGTCTCGGATATTCCGGGTGTGGCGGTGTGCGTATTCCGAAATGTGAAGCAATCCTACAACATTGGGAAGAATTTCAATAAAAACACCATATTCTTCAATTCGAATGACTTTTCCAGTGTATGTTTTACCCAATTCTGCCTCAGTGGTAATGTCCTTGATCATTTGGATAGCTTTTGCAACGGCCTCGGGATCTGGAGATGCTATAGTGATCGTTCCAGAATCGTTGATATCGATCTTAGCAGTTGTTTCCGCAACGATCTTTTTAATTATTTTACCGGCAGGCCCGATCACACTACCCAACTTTTCTGGATTAACTTGAATATTGACAATCCGTGGAGCGTAGGGAGAAAGTTCGCTCCGTGGTTCAGAAATAGCTTCCTTCATTTTTGACAGGACTTGAAGCCTGGCTTTTTTAGCTTTAAGGAGTCCTTCTCTAAGGATATCCATGGAGATGTTAGTGACCTTCAGGTCCATCTGAATAGCGGTGATACCTTTTTCGGTTCCAGCGACTTTCAGATCCATGTCTCCAAAATGATCTTCTACACCGGCGATATCCGTTAGAATAGCGTACTGGTCTTCTTGTGTCACCAGGCCCATGGCCATTCCGGCTACAATCCCGGTCAGGGGGACTCCTGCATCCATCAGGGCCAGAACACCACTGCAGACAGTAGCCATAGAGGAAGACCCGTTGGATTCATAAATATCCGATACGATGCGGATTGTATAGGGAAAATCCTCTTCTGAATTAGGAATGATCGGACGGATGGATTTTTCTGCGAGAGCGCCGTGCCCGATATCCCGCCGGCCTGGACCTCTGAGGAATCCAGCTTCGCCGACGCTGAATGGCGGGAAATTATAATGCAGCATGAAACGCTTTTCCCCTTCCTGGCCGATCGTGTCGATTCTTTGGACATCTTCGAAGGTTCCCAGAGTGACGGTGGCCAGGCTTTGAGTTTCTCCTCTGGTAAAGAGAGTAGAACCGTGTGTTCTTGGTAAAAAGCCGACATCAATGGAGATAGGCCGGATCTCATCAAATGCCCTGCCATCTACTCTGACATTTTTATTCAGAATAAGGTCTCTTACGATATTTTTTTGTACATGATAGAAGATCTCTTTGGTTTCAGCGATCTCTTCATTATTCTCTTCCGGGATTTCCAAGATCAGGTCGTTCAGAATTTCACGCGTTTTTTCTTCTATGCTTTTTTTATTTCCGGCTTGAAAGGCCTCGACCAATAAGGGTGCGACTTTTTTTTCTGTTTTAAGGAGTTTGTCCTGATCAATCTTTTTGGGTGTAAAAGTCCGTTTTTGAATATTCAACTCAGCTAAAAGTTCCTTTTGAGCATGAACGATCGTGTCAATAGGTTCTCTGGCCTTGGATATGGCCTCCAGGGCAATCTCTTCGTCTATTTCCGTGCCTTCAGCTTCCAGCATAACGATTCCGTCCTCGGTTCCAACAACGATCATGCTGAGCGTACATTCATCAACCTGGCTTACTGATGGGTTGATGATGAATTCTTCGTTGAGATATCCGATTTTTACGGCACCGATAGGCGTTGTGAAGGGGATGTCTGAAAAGTTTAGGGCAACCGATGCGCCTATGATTCCAAGAGTGTCAGAATCGTGTTCCAGATCTGCAGAGAGAAGATAACCGACGATGTGTGTATCGAAAAAGTATCCCTCAGGAAAGAGAGATCGGATCGGGCGGTCAATCATCCGGCAGGTGAGGGTTTCTTTTTCTGACGGACGTCCTTCTCTCTTAAAAAAACCTCCTGGTATTTTCCCAGCGGCATAAGTATTTTCCCTGTAATCGACAACCAAAGGAAGAAAAGGCTTTGTTCCTTCAACTTCTTTTTTTGAGGTTGCTGAGACAAACACGACAGTATCCCCGTAACGT
>CBDVEQ010000184.1:0-5305 GCA_965373045.1 uncultured bacterium
AAAGATGGACAACAGAAATAAAAATCAAAAGAATTGAAAAAAGTATTTTTTTTTCAACTAGAACATCCCAATTTCTGCGCATGTAAAATAAAATTATTACAAAAAGAAGACCGAAATGCCCATTTAACAGTATTTAAAGTAGGAATTCCGATATCGCTTAGATTCAAATGGAATTCAGTGAGTGATTTCTTAATAAGTATCAACTGACGCTGCAGCAAGGATAAGAATACCATATCCCACAACACTACAACCTAAATTGATTAAACAGCCGGTCATTGCTTTTCTCATTTGAATAGCTTTTCCAACTTGTTCATAAGTATCAACATAAACTGCTACATAATCAGGCGATTTTCCTACTAAACCTATAGCAGGTGCTTTGGGGGGGGAGACCATCGCGATCACATACCCAATTATTCCTAAGAAAAATCCGATTATTAACCAAGTAGTCGGATTTATATTTCTCTGTGCATCCATGCGTGCTTGGTTTGCTGCCTCTGCATAAGCAGTATCTTGCTGTGCATAAATTACAGGAATAGAAATCAATAACACACATACCAATACAGCAAAGAATTTTTTGAGAATGGTCTTTTTCATCAGCTAAGCCTCCTTTTTTGACAACTCTTTTACCCAAATATATGAAAACAAAAAGGTGTTGTCAAGAGAATTCTTATCAATGTCAAAGCAACATGGAAATGCTCTCCATATAGCTTTTTTAAGAAGCGCATCCAATCCCTGAGACCTCTAACTGTTTTGATGAATGACTGGTTGTTAAATCAATAACTTGATCCGCTTGATAGATAAAGGATGATAAATCCTATGGAATGTTTCCATATATTAATAATGCATCGATATTCGAAGTAACGTTATTCTTTGTGGTAAGATATCAAAAACCCAATTTAAGGTGAAAAGAATGATAATAAAATACAAAAATTATAGGCTTTTGATCTTATTCGGCTTAACACTTTCTTTACTAATTGGATCATGTAAAACTCAGGTCGAGAGCCACATAGAAACAGATGGTCCTGAAGTAGTTGCCTTTCGATCCCTGCCGTTTAAATTATCTGATGTGAAGCTCCTTGACGGTCCTTTTAAGCATGCCACAGAACTGAATGTGAAATCGCTTCTCAATTATGAGCCGGATCGTTTACTGGCAAAGTTTCGAATCGAGGCAGGTTTGGAGCCAAAGGCACAACATTACGGCGGTTGGGAAGGTCAAACACTGGCCGGGCACAGTTTGGGTCACCATCTCAGTGGGTGCGCTTTGATGTTTCAAACTACCGGAAACTCAAGGTTTTTAGAACGCGTAAATTATATAATTGATGAACTGGCCATTTGCCAGGAAGCGGGAAAAGGCGGTTATATCGGTGCTGTACCTGATGCCCAGAAGATTTTTGAAGAAGAAGTTGCCAAAGGCGATATCCGTTCCAAAGGATTTGATCTAAACGGAATCTGGGCTCCTTTTTATACATATCATAAAATAATGGCTGGGCTTGATGATGCCTACAATCTTTGTGGAAACGAAAAAGCACTCGAGATTAACAAACGATTCGCCAGCTGGGTGGAAAGTATTGTAAAAGATTTAAATGAAAAGCAGATTCAGAAAATGCTTCATTGTGAGCATGGAGGGATGAATGAAGCACTCGCCAATCTGTATGCCGCAACCGGAGAAAGAAAATACCTGAGTTTATCGAGAGTGTTTTTTCATAAAGAAGTCCTTGATCCTTTAGGAAAGGGAGAAGATATTCTTCCCGGAAAGCACGGCAATACGCAAATTCCAAAATTGATTGGATTGGCGAGGCTCTATGAACTGACAGGTAAAAATAGCGATCGTAAAACCGCTGAGTTCTTTTGGGGGCGTGTTGTAAATCATCATTCATATGTTACGGGAGGCCATGGTAACCACGAATATTTTGGCCCTCCCGATACCCTTCGCAACAGGCTGAGCGAGGGCACGACAGAGACCTGTAATGTTTACAATATGCTGAAGTTATCACATCACTTATTTAAATGGGGAACTTCGGCTGAAGTGGCAGATTTTTACGAACGTGCTCTGCTTAATCATATTCTGTCTTCACAGCATCCACAAAACGGACGGGTTATCTACAACCTGTCTCTTGAGATGGGAGGACATAAAGTGTACCAGAATCCAGACTGGTTTACCTGTTGTGTCGGCACAGGAATGGAAACCCATTCCAAATATGGGCGGAATATTTTCTTTTTTAATGAAAAAGAGCTGTTTGTAAGTCAGTTTATTGCTGCAGAACTGAATTGGACAAAAAAAGGAATAAAAGTGAGACAAATCACCCATTATCCGGAAGAACAGGGAACCACTATTAAATTTGAATGTGAGCAGCCGGTTAAACTTACACTTCAGGTGCGTTATCCCTATTGGGCAAAAAAAGGAATGACAGTGTTTGTAAACGGCAGGGAAAAAAAGATTAAAAAGAAACCTGGTAGTTTTATCGCTTTAACCCGCACCTGGAAGACCGGAGATGAAGTTAAAGTTAGTATGCCGTTTTCCTTACGCTGCGAAACCATGCCTGATGATTTGAACAGGATTGCAGTAATGTACGGACCGCTTGTGCTTGCCGGGGATCTGGGTACGGAGGATAATTCAGCAGCACATGATCCAAGTTATGTACCTGTATTGATAACAGCAGAGCACGATCCCTCTCGTTGGATGAATCAGATTGAAGGAGAAATAAACACCTTTGTTACAAAAGATGTCGGCAGGCCAAGGGACATCCGTATGAAACCTTTTTACGCTACTCACGAACGCCGGTATTCTATTTACTGGGATATTTTTTCCGAAGAACGATGGAAAAAATACCAGAGAGAATACCAGGCACAGTTAGAGAAAAAGAAGAAAATAGAGGAGATGACCATTGATTTCTTCCAACCTGGAGAAATGCAACCGGAGAGGGATCATAATTTTAAAGGAGAAAAAAGCAGGCCAGGTGAGTTTAAAGGCAGAAAAAACAGATCAGCCAGAGACGGTTGGTTTTCATTTGAAATAAAAGTGTTTAAGGGACAACCCATGGCACTGGTCGTAGAATACTGGGGTGGGTTCCCTGGTTCAAAAACATTCGATATCCTGGTGGATGGTGAATTTCTTGTTACCGAAAATACTTCGAACAAGAAAGATGGTGAATTCATCGATGTTGTCTATGGAATACCTGATAATTTGACATTCGAAAAAGAGAAAGTGACGATTACTTTCAAGTCGCATGAAGGACATATGGTTGGACCGATATTCAGCGTAAGAATGATCAAAAGATAATGACCATGTCCTATTCTAATGAACGATTTCTGAATTTAGAGTAAGAGTATTTTCCTATTAAAGCTCTGATTTTTGTGGGAAGGTCTATTGGCTTTTTTTATAGCTGATCGAAAGACCGGCGCCCCGGTCGTCGACCGTGGTTTCCAGGTTGGGAAGGCTGTACAGATAATCAAGATAGCTAACGTTGCGGCCTCCACCCCGTCGCCCCCTCCTCCTCGACGACACGTTGTGAGTAGTGTAGCAGCCGCCTACTTCCAGCTTGGGAAGAAGCGCGATCAGATAGTTTTTGTACCAGTTTTTGTCTGCATCGCTGAATACGAAGTCGAACGGCCCTTCGAGGGCGGGAACGATCTCGTGGGCGTCTCCAAGGCGGGCGTCGATGAACTTGGAAAGCCCTGACGCTTCGAAATTCTCCAGGGCTTCCCGGTACCGTCCCTCATTGATTTCGATGGTGATCAGTTTGCCCCCTGTCTTGCTCAGCGCCCAGGCGATCCATATAGTGGAATGTCCGGTGGATGTCCCGATCTCGACCGCGCGGGTGTATTTATTCTTGATTATGATGTCGTGGAGGGTCCGGCCGTCAACGGCCGGTACGTTCATATCGCCCCATCCCCAGTTGTGGGTGTCCAGAAATTTCTTGACCCGAGTGTCGAGATCTTCGGTTTCGGCCGTTACCGTGGTGCTAAAAAACGGGATGGCTACAACTAAAAAAAATATCAATAACAGGAGTGGAATAAATTTCCGAGCAAACTTCAGCATGTTTATCTCCTTACGAATGATTCCGTTCACGTTCATATCATTAGACTCCTAGAGTTCAAAAATCTTCCCTGTCCTTCGTATGATCATTCGATGTATTTTCTTGTGATTCAAGGATTTTTTTGATCAGGAACTCCAGGACCTGGGGGCTTAGGTTTTCCACTTTTTTATTATTGAGAAAAACCATGGGCGTACCCTCGATTCCCAGTTCCTGGCCCAGATTGATGTCCCCAGCCACCTTTTCCCGGACTTCCGGAGACAGCCAATCCGCTTCAAATCGATCCATGTCCAATCCTGCATTGATGGCGATCTGGCGTACAAGGCCTTCATCATAATCAGACTCCACCATGAAGAGGAGATCATGGAAGGGCCAGAACCGGCCCTGCCTCCTGGCGGCTTCGGCTGCCCAGGCGGCCAGACAGATCCCGGGTACACTGAGAGAATCTTCCTGCTCCAGGCAGACCAATCCTGCATAGTGCTTGAAGATTACAGACACACTGCCTTCAAAATAGGAAACCATTTGGTGAAGCTCGCCGGAAAGCAGGCGGCAGCCGGGGCAGAAGAAGTTGCTGAAGACCACAATCCGCACCAATGCTTCAGGGTTTCCCTTCACCGGGTCATCCGGCCCAATCGGAATGTTTTTCGGCAAGGCTGTGGCATATTCGGCCAGAACGGTGTCGGGATTGAATCCTTCATCCGATCCCCGGGCCAGCTCAGCTTCCACATAGACCCACTGATAGACCACGGCGGCCAGGAGTGCCACTACTACAAACCCCAGGATTTTCCAGCGGGCCCTGGCCGGAGAAGGAGCCGTCCCCTTTAAAACATAGGCCAATCCGGCAGCAGTGGATTGAATGACCTGACGGAAGGACAGGCCACTGCGCCACCAGATGACGGGCACCAGGGTTAGGTTGATAGCATGAATAACCAGGCAGAGGGGACAGATGGAGGCTTTGCCGGTAGAAATGATCACCGTCAGGATGACGCTACCGCAGGCCCCTGCAATGGAGAGAAGGATAGAGCCCACACTCGACTCCAGCCGGAACTCTTCCTTGAGAAAGAACCCAAGCACTGCCAGACAAGCCAGGGATATATAGTAGATAATCCCCCACCCGGCAAATGGAAGGCCCAGAAACCAGGAAGACTCGCTGCTCAGCGTTTCATCACAACCTGTGCCCAGGATCTCCGTACACAGGTCGATCACTCCAGCGGCGCTGTGGCTCATCAGCAAAAACTGCCGGTATAGGAGATACCCTGAGACCACAAGGC
>CBDVEQ010000185.1:0-5271 GCA_965373045.1 uncultured bacterium
TGGTGGGATTACAGCAAGATACCCGATCAGATCCGCGGTAAAAACGCCTTCCCTGTACAGGGAGGGCATTATGAACCTTTCCTGATATACAAATATCTTCGAGGTGATGAACAAGGCTATATGGATCTGATGTTGCATCCCGAGATGGTGCACTACTGCCTTGATAAACTCCTTCATCTTGGAATAGAAGATATCACCCGTATATACGAGCAGATCCCAGGTCAAGTTTTGGTGACCTATGTGGCCGAAGATATGGGTGCACAGGACGACCTCCTGATCTCCCCTCAGCATATAAAAGAATTCCTTCTTCCGCGAATGAAAAAAGTGATAGGCCTGGTCCATCAGGCAGGTGCTTTTGTTTTTCACCACAATGATGGAGCTGTAAGCCGTATTTTGCCTGACATGATCGAGGCCGGAATCGATCTTTTGAATCCCATCCAGTGGCGCTGTCAGGGGATGGACCGGAAAAGATTAAAATCAAAATTTGGTAACAAGATTGTATTCCACGGCGCTATGGACAACCAGGATACTCTTGTGTTTGGTTCTGTAAAAGATGTTGAGAATGAGGTTTTGGAGAACCTGGATATCCTGGGAAAAAATGGCGGTTACATCCTTGCGCCTTGCCATAACATACAGGCGGCCAGTCCTCCGGAAAACATTGTGGCCATGTATGAAACCTGCTTTATAAATGGCTTTTATTGATAGATAAACAAGAGAGGTCTTCTTCTTTGAGAATCTTTTCCAACTTATCCAGTAACAGATCAGCATTGTCCCTTGTAAATACAAGAGGAGGCTTAATCTTCAGAACATTGTTATTGATCCCATCCATACTGATGAGAATACCCTCCTCTTTCATTCTTTCCACAATATGAGCAGCATAACCGGGCGCCGGCTCCCTGGATTTTCTGTCCCTGACCAGCTCTATCCCGATAAACAGGCCTATCCCCCGGACATCTCCTATAATGGAGAAATCATGCTTCAACTTTTCTAATCCATCCATTAGATAGTTTCCCACCCTTAATGCGTTATCTTGAAGTTTTTCTTCTTCTAAAACTTCCAACACAGCAAGCCCGGCCGCACAGGAAACAGGATTTCCTCCAAATGTGTTGAAATATTCCATCCCATTGTCAAATGAATCGGCTATTTTTTTTGTTGTGATCACTGCGGCCAGAGGGAAACCATTGCCTGCCGGCTTTCCAATGGTAACAATATCCGGGATGACATTTTGAGTCTGGAAACCCCAGAAATGTGTTCCCACACGGCCGAATCCGATCTGAACCTCATCTGCAACACACACTCCACCCGCTTTTCGGACGTGTTGGTAAACTTCATGCAAATATCCCTCAGGCAATAAGATCTGCCCTGCACAACCCATAAGAGGCTCTCCAAAAAAGGCCGCGATATTTCTCCCTTTTTTCTTAATTTTTTGGATAGCATTCTGTACAAATTTCGAATATTTTTTTCCGGCTCCGGGATCCCCATAGAAGTATGGCCCCTGATAAAGGTCAGGCATGGCCACTTTATATGTGAACTCCGGCTGTCCCTTTCCTCCGGTGCCATCAAATTTATAAGGACTTATAGCTATCAGTGAAGAAAGATTACCGTGATAGGCTCCCTCAACAACCACAATGTCTTTCTCTCCGGTATAGTCCCAAACCATTCGAAGCGCCAAGTCATTGGCTTCACTCCCGGAATTTACAACAATACAGACATTTAAAGGGTCAGGCAGCTTTCTGCAAATCTTTTTTGCATATTGGACAAGATTCTCATGAAGGTAGCGTGTATTTGTATTAAGAACAGCCATCTGTTTTTGAACAGCCTTCACGACTTTAGGGTGGGAGTGACCTACAATGGGCACATTGTTAACAGCATCCAGATATTTCCGGCCGGTCTCATCATAGAGATACTGCATAGCCCCCCGGACAATCATCAAGTGTTTTTTATAGGATAAGCTGAGTGATTTACCTAAAAACTTTTTTCGTAGTTCGGCTATATTTTCTTTTGTAATTGTATCAACCATGTTCTTTTGTCCCGCATGCATCCCGGAAAGAACAATATATGGAATGGGGATGAACGTTTTTAAATCGTTCAAGAAGTGCCCATGCCGGTTTTTCTGAAATGACCAGGTATTTGTTGTCCGGGCTCAATTTCTTTTGATATGCCGAAACGGAAACACTCATGATCAGCCTCATACAGATCATTGGGAACAGAACTTTCAGCTCGGTCTCAGTTATGGAAATAGTAGAGGAATAACCTGATAAAACAAACAAAGCGGTTTTTATGGGGTCGTTTTTCTTCATCATGATATAGGCTAAAGCAATGGCCAGTTCACAAATAGAATAGGAATAGACCGTATCTCCAAAATCAATGATCCCTGCGATCGTTCTCTGTTCATAACCTTCAGTATATTTTGCATCAGGCAATACAATGATATTATAATCATTGGCATCATTTTGTATGAGGCTGCAGCGCAGTCCAGGAAGGAGAGGTACGGCGCAGCTTTCATATAGATCAATATAGAATCCCACCAGGCTGCGATAATCCGGATTATTGATATGATTTTTATATTTCTTTACGGTTTCAGGCCCCCGGAACATATTCCAAGTAAAATCAGTCCGGAATTTGATATCAGGTAGGGAACTAAAAGCTTTAACCATCCTTCCGATAAAACACCCGAATTCATACATGAGATCAGTGGAATGCGGCAATGATTCTGCCAGAAGAACACCTTTTAAATAGGTCAAAAGCCGTACAAAAAACGCATCTCCATCTCTGTCCTTGATTGAAACGATTTTTTCGCCTGATCTTGCCGGAAGGGGTTTTGGACACATGGAAGGGCTTGTTTTCTGGCTGAGCTGCAGCATAACCTGATTCTGGATCTCCAGGTCTTTTTTTGTCTCTGATATATTGGCGATCTTCAACACATACTCATTTCCATCTTCGGTGTGAAGATGGAAATTTTGATCCTGATAGCTGTACAGTTCCTTGGCTCTAGCCTTAATACCGAATAAATTTAAGACATATTTCTCCACATCTATCCTTAAAAATTCTGGTACCTGTTTATCCTGCTTATTCATAAAAATTGCCGATAGCCTACCATTATTTCTTATATATCATCCAGTCAGGTTTTTTCTCCGAACAATTTCCTCCATAACTTTGTTATGTAACATTTCTCTAATATCTCAATTTTATTATCGGCATTTTTTACCCTACGGGCGAGCCGATCTTACCGCAGTGGCTTCGTCGTGTTCCGTTCGCAGTATATGAATACAGCTTCACAAACCACTCCTTGCAGCTACGGCAATCTCGACCCGTGAATAAAGCAGGCTCTCTGAATTATTCATAAAAATTGCCGATAGCCTACCATTACTTCTTATATATCACCCGGTTATTTTACCTCTAATATTGACCCTATACAAATTTCCAGAGTTTTGAAACTATTTGATGAGTTTGAGGGCTTCAATCTGGCCTTGGCGGGCATAGTCGACGGCTTCGCCGAGGATGCGCGCGGCTTCCTGCGGGGCGTGGAAGCCCATGGAATTTTCGGCCGCAATATAGTCAAGGCGCCATTGCGCCTTTCGCTGGAACTCCAGGGCGGGGTTTATCTGCTCGTCGGTCGCCCCGGCTTTCTTTGCGGCTTCGACGGCATCGAGCAGATCCATAAGGGCGGCGCCACCGCGCTGCAGGAGATTGTAGTTGTTCTGCTGGATAATGTCGACGCGAGCCTTGATTTCCTCTTCGGAGAAGTGGTGGCAGGTCTGACAGGCGCGGTTGATGTTCAGCAAGGGGCTGCGCACCCAGTGGTCAGATACCTTCGAGGCACCGTCACGCATATAGGGCATGTGACAGTCAGCGCAGTCTACCCCGCTGCGGGCGTGGATGCCCTGGCTCCAAAGCTCGAACTCGGGATGCTGCGCCTTGAGAATTTCCGCGCCGGACTCCTTGTGTTTGTAGTCGAAGAAACGGGAGCCGTCGGGCAGTTTGGTTTCATCCCAATATTTTTCGAGGTCGTCCATCTTAAGGCCGTTGCCCCACGGGAAGGTGAGCGGCATGGCACTGGAGCAGTAGTATTCGACGTGGCACTGGCCGCAGGCTAACGAGCGCATTTCGGCACGGGTGGCATCGACGTTCGGATCGTACGGAGTCTTGCGGGAACCTTGCCGCCAAATCTCGATGGAGGGAATGCCCGGAACCGGGGCGTCTGATTCGGCCAATTTCTGGATGCCGACGATGAATGCTGGCCGGGTTACGCGAAGCTGCATGGAGTCGGGATCGTGACAGTCGACGCAGGAAACAGGGTGGGCATGCCCCATGTTGTACACCATTTTGTTGAGCTCCTGGAAGGACATGGCATAAGTCTTATTCATGCCGGCGAGGGCATCGCCATCACCTAGGACTCGGTATACCGGCATAATGGATACATGGCAGTGCATGCAGGAGCCGGACTGCGGCTTGGTTTGGCGCTTGGTCTGCTCTTGGTCGGAAAGCATGTAAGCGTGGCCGCGGCGGTCACGGTAGTCGATCGAGAAGGCATAGCCCAAGAACATGCGCTTGAGCCACGGATCGCGCTCGATCTTTTCTTCCGGGAGGGCTTCGCTGCCGCCGTGTCCGCCGAAACGGGTGCTGGTGGCAAGTGCGGTACGCTTGTATGAGTCGTACTGTTTCGGCCAGTTCTTGCCCCACTTTGCAGGATCAGTGTCGTCTTCGGTGACTTCCACCAACCGCACATAGGGATTGCGCGCTTCGCTTTTACGCTCGAAAATATTGACCAGCAATGCTGTCACAGCCACAGCTGCGATTGCCACAATGACGATGATTCCGACGAATATCCCCGCGCTTCCCGATTTTTTGTTCAACTCATTCATAGTCTTTCCTTTCTCTGTTTTCTCCACGATCTGCTCCTCCAATACTAGTCGGCAGTTCTCCGTGGCCGACCGAGGCATGGCAATGGATACAGCCGACTGCATCCGGGTTGGTTACATCTCTCTTGAACAGTTCGTAAACCATGTCCTCATGGCATTTCACACAGTTGTGCTGCAGGATGCTGCTGTTTTTTTCCTTGATCATGATAGGTTCGTGGAAATCCTGCATGGTGAAGGCCTTGGAGTGGTGGTAACCGTTTTCGGCCTTGGCAATGTATTTAGCAATGAAGTTGTGCGGCAGATGGCAGTCGACGCAAGTAGCCGCAGAGTGGTGGCTCGACTTCTGCCACGAATCATATTGCGGGGTCATAATGTGGCAGTTCACGCAGGCTTTGGGATCGGTACTGAA
>CBDVEQ010000186.1:0-5246 GCA_965373045.1 uncultured bacterium
AGCAGGAATGATCATCGATGATCTTATGATTGAAAGTGATTTATTACAGAATATGGCCAACAAATCTCATGCTCATAGCGATGAGCTTAATTTCCTCCCTGTTCACTCTGTCAATGTTGGTGTTATTACCGCTAATCTCGGTCTTGCATTCGAATTTGACAAGGTCATATTGTCGGATCTATGTACAGGGGCTATCATGCATGACATAGGCATGCTTATCATCCCCCAAGATATCATTTATAAACCAGGCAAGCTGACCGATAAAGAGTTTGAATTGATCAAATTGCATCCTTCATATGGGCTGAAATTTTTACGCAATATAAATAATTATCCCAAGCTGGCAGAAGAAATTATTTCCCAACATCATGAGAAAATTAGCGGGACAGGGTATCCGGAAGGGAAAAAAGGAGAGGAGATTTCCAAATTTGCTCAAATTGTAGGAATCGCCGAAATTTACGAGGCCATTTCTCATTCTCGCCCCTTTCGCGAACAAACAAAAAATCTCTCGGCTGCTGTAAAAACCATCATTCAAGAGGAGCGTTCTTCGTTTGATAAGGATGTGCTGAAGGCATTTATGAGTTATATCACGGTTTATCCTGTGGGAACCATAGTGGAGTTGAATAACCAGGAAATAGGAGTTATCAAGAGAATCAACCGGAATTTTCCTCTTCGTCCGGTCGTTGGAATTATACAGGATGCAAAGGGAAAGCCTCTCAAAGATCCAAGAACAATCGATCTGTCAGCCTCTCCTATCCATTACATTGAAAAAGTCATTGATGATGATAGCTTGACTTCATGGCCATAATACTAAATATTTTGATTTTCGTTAATCCAAGCCTTGAAGTGTAGGGATGTAGGACCGTGATTATTTCCATTCACCAACCTCAATACCTGCCATGGTTGGGATACTTTAATAAGATCGACAGAAGCGATACATTCGTATTTCTGGATAATGTCCAGTTTAAAAAAAATGAGTGGCAGAACCGCAATAAAATCAAAACAGCTGAAGGTTGGCAGTGGCTCACTGTTCCTGTGCTCCACAATTTTGGGCAGATGATACATGAAGTGAAGATCAATAACACAGTCCAATGGAAAAGAAAACATCTCGGCGCTCTTTTAACAAATTATTCCAAAGCGCCTTTTCTTAGTGATTATTTCGAACTTTTTAAGTCCACATTTGCTGCAGAATGGGAATTCCTTGCAGACTTCAACATTCACGTGATAATGTTCATCACTGAAGCATTAGGTCTTTCGGGAAAACAGTTCGTCAAAGCCTCAGAATTTAAACTGCGGAAAGGAAATACTGAGCGTCTTATCGATATCTGCAAAAAAATGGGAGGCGATGTGTACCTTTCTGGAAAGGACGGGGCGAAATATCTGGATCTAACCAAATTCGAAGAAAAAAAGATTGACGTCATCTTCCAGGAATATAAACATCCCATTTATTCCCAGCTGTACGGTGAATTTGAGCCGTTTCTTTCTGTTTTGGATTTATTGTTCAACTGCGGGCCGGAGAGTCTTTCAATTCTAAGAGGGGAAAATCAATGAATATTTTAGCATTAGGAGCACATCCGGATGATATCGAATTTGGTTGTGGAGGGACTTTTCTCAAGTTTTCCAAGGAAGAGCACAATATATATTTTTTGGTTCTAACAAAGGGTGAATTCGGAGGAGAACCTGAACTCAGACAGAAGGAGCAGAAAAAGGCAGTAGAATTATTAGGAATAAGAAAAATATTCTGGGGTGGTTATACAGATACCGAACTCCCGAATGATAGGATCATCATCACTAAGATTGATAAAATCATTCAAGAAGTCAATCCGGATGAAGTCTATGTCAACTACATCGATGATATCCATCAGGATCATCGGATCCTGGCCAGATGTGCCCTTGCCGCTACCCGCTACATCAAGAAGGTGTTTTTTTACGAAGATTATACGTCCTGCAATTTCGATCCAGACATATTTGTGGATATTGAAGACGTGCTTGAACGGAAGCAAAATTTGATTCGTCTTTATGAGTCTCAAGTTAAAAAATCTTATCCGACCAGATTGGACATGGTCGAGACTGTGAAAGCGATGGCCAATTTCAGAGGATTCCAGGGAAAGATCAAATATGCAGAAGGTTTTAAAGCCTTCAGATTTTTACGCGATATCTAATGGACTATCCTGTTATCCCTCATTCCCGGCCGCATTTATCGGATTCAGATACTCGAGCTGTAGCTGCTGTTCTTAAATCCGGTCAGCTTTCCCAGGGACCAATGGTCAATATGTTTGAAACAGAGTTTGCGAATTTTATCGGAAAAAAGAAGGCCGTTGCAACCAGCTCAGGAACATCGGCTCTCCATCTGGCTTTGTTGGCCTTAGATGTTAAGGAAAAAGATGAAGTCATTATTCCTTCATTTGTTTGTGCGGCTGTCCTCAATGCTGTGAATTATACAGGAGCGTTTCCCCGCGTCGTCGATATAGAGCCTTTGACTTACAATATCTCTTTTGATGACGTTAAAAATGCGATATCAAAAAAAACAAAAGCCATCATTGTCCCTCACATGTTTGGCTGTCCTGCTGAAATTGACAAATTGTCTGAGTTGAGAATTCCTATAATTGAAGATTGCGCGCAGAGTGTTGGAGCCGATTATAAAGGGCGAAAAGTTGGAAGTTTTGGTCTTGTCTCTGTATTTTCTTTATATGCCACAAAAGTAATTACCTCTGGTGAAGGAGGAATGGTCCTCAGTGATTCAGAGAATTTGATTTCGAAGATACGAGGTCTCAGAGATTATGACAACAGAGAGGATTATTCTCTCCGCTACAATTACAAAATGACGGATATTCAGGCCGCTCTAGGTTTGGCACAGTTGGCGCATTTAGAAGAATTTCTTCATCGACGTAATGAGATCGCTTCCCGGTATTTTAAAGAGTATAAAAATTGCCGTCTGTCTTTACCTGCATGGAGAGAGGGCAAAGAACACATCTATTATCGATTTGTGGTCAAAACGGCAGATGATAATTCAATTTATCTTGAGAAATTACACGCGAAAAAAATCATGTGCCAACGTCCTGTCTTTACTCCGCTTCATGCTTATCTCAATTTGTCCGGTTTTCCCCATGCCAACGAAGCCTGGCGAAAGACAATATCGATCCCACTTTATCCTTCTCTTACAGATGGGGAAGTTGATAGAATTATTGCCGCAGTACAAGAGGTTTTTATTTAACCTGAATTATTCATAAAAACTGCCGACACCTTCACTTTTCATGTGGATTGCGGTGGCGTAGTGATCTCTTTTATTTTGAGTTGATGGTTGTATAAACTTTCAATTTTTTTAACCATTTTTTCTGTACTGAAATTTTGAGCTAGTTTTTTTCCTTCCTGTCCCATTTTTGTCCTTTTGTTTTCATCTTCTAGAAGAAGTTGGATGTATTGAGCCAGTTTGTCTGGTTTTTGTGGGGGGACCAGGAAGCCGTTCTTTCCGTGAGAAATCAGATCAGGTATTCCACCTATATTGCTGGCTACAATAGGTTTTCCGAGAGCCATGGCTTCTACCAATACCCTTCCCATTCCTTCGTTCAGGGAAGGAAGAACAAAAATGTCGTATAGGGAGATAATTTCAGCCGCCTTGTCTTTCCAACCCAGAAACATGATGTTTTTTTTTATGCCTAGATCCTGGGCGAGCTTTGCTAAATCTTCTTTCAGATATCCATCTCCGGTGAAGAGGAAAAAGACGTTCTTTTGAATTTGCAGAACTTTTTCGGCCGCTTTTACTAGATATTCCGGGCCTTTGATTGGCACAAGTCTTCCTGCCGTTCCGACGATGAGGGCATTTTCAGGTATTTCAAGTATGTTTTTGAGTAATCGAATGTCTTGTGGGGATGATTCTGTAAATTTTTTCAGCTCGATACCGCTGTGAATGACCGTCAATTTATCTTCTTTTGCTACTTTAAAAGCGAAAGTGTCATTTTTTTCCCGGTTTGTGAGGGCGATGATTTTATCGGTTATTAAAGATCCGAACTTTTCCAGACTGATGAAAAATTTCGTTTTCAAAGGCCCAAAATATCCAAAGAAGACATGCCCGTGAGGAGTGTGGATGATGATGGGAGTTCCCGCAAGCTTGGCGGCAATTCTTCCCAAAAGTCCAGTTTTTGATGTATGAGTGTGAACAATTTCATACTTTTCTTTTTTTAAATAGCGGTATATTTTTAAAAGCGCTTTGCAGTCTTTGATGAGATTAATATTTCTGACCAATTCAGGAATATAGAGATGTTTAATTCCCATTTCTTCGATGTGCTGTCTTCTGTCCTGTGTCGGATCTTCCACCGGACCGCTAATCAAGGCCACGTCAAAACGGGTTCTATCCATTCCTTTCAGAGTTAAAAATGTGTTTTCAGCAGAACCTCCCTTATCGAGTCGAGTGATGATATGCAGAACTTTAATTTTATTGGACATATCTATCTAATTGTTGCTTGGCGATCTCGATGACATCATTGGCTGTTATCAAATGAATACAATCCAGATGACTGCAGTGAACCGGTTTTCCAACATAACAGGGGCTGCAGGACAAATCTTTCCTTATCATGGTGGAAGAATCAGAATAGGGACCCGTCTTATTGTAATCTGTTGGCCCGAAAATAGAAATGGTTGGAGCCTTAACGGCACAGGCTACGTGCAGAAGCCCGCTGTCGTTACTGATAAAAAGTTGGCATTTTTTTATCAGAGCGGCCGTCTGGGCCAAGGTTGTTTTGCCGGTCAGAATAAGTGGACGCGATGACATCAGGCTTTGGATATCGTCGGCCAGATTTATTTCCTCGGATCCCCCGAATAGAATGACGGAAGCCTTATAGTGGCTGATAATCCAATCGGCTAATCGGGCAAACCTTTCCTTTGGCCATCGTTTAAATCCAGCCTGGTGAATGCCGGATCCCGGATGCATGCCCACTACCAGTTTTTCTTTAAATTCGTTCTGAATGAAAATTTTGTCGGCAAAATCTTTGTCGTCCTCCGATGTATAAATAAATAAATTTTTGTCTGCAACTTCGATCCCGAGTTTTTGGACCAGGTGGATATTGCCGTCCACCTCATGGCTGAACTTGTTAAAAGGAATTTTCAGGCTGTAGAAGAATCCTTTTCCTTTGATGTTTTCACCAAGCCTGTATTTGATCCCAGAAAACAGACAGAGAAGTCCGCTTTTTATAGGGTTGGATCCCGTTGAGCTGATACTCACATCAAAGTGTTCTTTTCTTAACTGCCGAATG
>CBDVEQ010000187.1:0-5183 GCA_965373045.1 uncultured bacterium
CCTTCCAGTGGGGCCGTTTCTTTGTTTTGCTACAATAACTTCTGCAATTCCTTTGACGCTCTCATCGTCTGGATTATAAAACTCCGGTCTGTAGATAAAAATAACGACATCTGCATCCTGTTCGATCGCACCAGACTCTCTCAAATCCGATAATTGAGGAATCGGCTTGGCCCGGGCCTTTTCCGGAGCCCGGCTGAGCTGAGAAATGCCGACAACCGGAATTTGAAGTTCTTTGGCCAACTCTTTCAAAGACCGGGAAATAAAGGACATTTCCTGGACTCTGTTTTCATGTCGGATTCCCGGCCGCATGAGCTGTATATAGTCTACGAAAACCAGGTCTAGATTCTGCTCCATCTTCAGCCGTCTGGTTTTAGCTTTCATTTCTATAACGGATAAAGCAGGAGATTCATCCACAAATATCTTTGCATTGGAGAGGGACTCGGCGCCCAGTTTAAGCCTTTCAAACTCCTGGTCTCCGACAAAACCGGTGCGGAGTTTTTGCAGATCGATCTGGGATTCTGAACACAAAAGGCGCATGACCAGCTGCTCCTTTGCCATCTCCAGGGAGAAGAATCCAACAGCAAGATCCGTCTTCAGACCAACATGCTGAGAGATGTTCAAGCATAACGCGGTTTTACCCATGGAAGGGCGCGCTGCGACCACGATGAATTCAGATTTGTGGAACCCGGCTGTTAACGAATCCAGATCTCTGAACCCAGAGGGGATCCCGGTAACAGCCTCCTTCCTGTGCCGCAAATAGTCGATCCTCTCCAGGACCGGTTCGGTCAAGTTGTTCAGGGCAACAAATCCGGGCTTGATCCTCTGTTCCGCAACATCGATGATGGCCGCCTGGGCTTCGTTCAGCAGAACATCCGCCTCGTCTTTTTGTTCATAGCTTGAAGAAATGATCTTCGCAGACGATACGATCAAGCGCCGGAGCAGGGCTTTTTCCTTTATGATCCTGGCATAGTACTCGATGTTCAGGCTTTTTGGAACACCGTCCATTAAAGAAGAAAGGTAAGAAGCGCCCCCGATTTCCTCCAGAATCCCTTTTGTCTTCAGGCATTCACTCAAAGACAGGAGATCGACCGGGAGCCCTTTGTCAACCATATATACAATTTCATCAAGGATCTTCCTGTTTCTTTCCAGATAGAAATCATCCGTTGTGATCGCAGAAAGGACAACATTCAAGTTCTTGTTATTAACAAGGATGCCGCCCAGCACCGTCTTCTCCACTTCAAGGCTATGAGGAGGGGTTTTTTTCAGGAACATTAAATCGATGTCCATCAATCCTCTCCTCCGGCAAATAGGCGCCTGTTATTAGTGTATAGAAACTTGCGCTGCATTTCCAGTATAGATTATTAATAAAACGTAAATAATCTTGGCTTGCTTGAATATTACCAGTCTGCGGAAACAGTTTATTATTCTTTATTCTCGTCCGTTGTTTCACTGTAAGCTTCCACTTCTGCCGGCACTGTCTCTATGCTTCCCTCTTCCGGCTCAACCGGGTCCAAGGGTGCTTCTTGCTCTTGTTCCTTTTCGGCCATCACAGAAATATCTTCAGTTTGTTCATCTGTCTGTATTGTCTCTTTAGTTTTAACTGATTCAATACTGGCATCTGGCTTTTCCTCCGCTCCCTCTTCGACAACAGCGATCTTGAGTTCGGCCCTGTCATCATGAAAAACCTTTACCGAAATAATGTGTTGTCCCAATGTTTTGATCGGCTCAGATAGGAGAATTTTTCTTTTTTCGATCTCGAATCCCGCTGCATCCAAGGCCTCTTTGATATCAGCTACACTGACCGAGCCAAACAAGCTTTCTTTTTCCCCGATTTTCCTCTTAAAAGTCAAGGTTGTCTGGTTGAGGCGATCAATGATCTCATTATAAGAGGACATTTCTTTTTCGAGTTTTTTACGTAGAGCCTTCTGTTCCATCTTGATCATCTTCAGGTTTGACGGGGTCACTCGAAGAGCAATATTCTTAGGGAGAAGGTAATTCCTGCCGTAACCAGCAGCAACATCAATGATATCTCCCCTTTTCCCAAGGTTTTCTATGTTTTCTTTTAGGATTATTTTCATCTTTCCTCCAGAATAAACGAAACGCCCTAATCCATGATGTATGGCAGCAGGGCCATTAACCGGGCTCTTTTTATAGCCGTTGAAAGTTTTCTTTGATGAAAGGCACACGTGCCGGTAATCCGTCGCGGGGAAATCTTGCCTCTTTCCGGCACGTATCTCCTCAATATGTCCACATCCTTATAATCGATTTCCTTCACATTCCTTTCGCAAAATCGACAGACTTTCCGTCTTGGGGGGAAATATCTACGATAGGGTTTAGTCGGTCTATTTTCTCTAGCCATATCTTACTCCTCCTCGCCTATCTTTTCGACTGGCACTGGGGTTTCCTCGCCCGCACCTGGATTTATTTCCGCGGGCTCTTCCCGGGAAGGCTGCTCTTCCTTTTTGGGCTTATCCTTTTTCTTTTTCCGGACATTCTCTTTTTGGTCCTTTTGTAATGTCATATAGCGAAGGACCTGTTCCATCTGCTTGAATCGCCGTTCCATTTCAGCAGGAACCTCAGGTTCTCCTTGATAATGAAAAAAGACATAGTATGCTTCAGTAAATTTATTGACGGGATAAGCAAGCCGTCTTTTCCCCCATTTGTCGATATTGTCCATTTTGCCTTTTTTCTTGGACACAACGCCTGCCATATCCTCGATGAGTTTTTCGATCTCCTCTTCAGGCAGATTAGGGGCAATTAAAAAAGCTGTTTCGTAAAGTCTCATTCTGACCTCCTTATGGATTTAAAGCTCCCTCTCTTATAGAAGGAACAAGAAGCTTTTCTATAAAATTTCTGTTATTTTCTTTCCTGTTGTTTTCTTTTGGTTGTATGTATTCATGGCTGTCTCAATACTACCAGCCAAAATCATTTCAAGCGCATCCTGTGCTTTATTCATGCTTTCCATGACAATGGGCTGTTCTTCTTTTGTAAAAGAGGATAGAACAAAATCGGCCGCATCCATATTTGGATCCAACGGCCCGATACCGATCCGTATCCTTGGGAAATTTGCCGTCTGGATATCCTGGACAATGGATCTCATCCCTTTGTGCGACCCGGCTCCTCCTTCCTTTCTGACTCTGATCTCTCCTAGAGAAAGATCAAGGTCATCATAAATGATGATTATGTTTTCCGGTGCAATTCCGGCCTCATCCGTGATACGTTTAACAGCCTGGCCGCTGTTATTCATATAGGTCTGTGGCAGCGCGAGCAAAATCCTGTCTCCGGCCATATCGACAACTATTGTCCTGGATAAATACCTTCTTTTTTTCAACCTGATATTCCTGTTCTTTGCCATAGTCTTCACCAGAGAAAATCCGACATTATGTCTTGTCCCTGAATAAGCTTTGCCTGGATTTCCCAGTCCAACCACGGCCCACAAATATTACTCCTTCTTCTCTTCCTTGTCTTCTTCTTGTTTTTCAGCCTCTGCGCTTTCCACTTCTTCTCCTTCAACAGCTTCTTCTTCGATCTCCTCAACTTCAACTTCTTCTTCCTTGGTCGGGGCTGAGATGAGAACGATTACGCTCATGGGATCGCTCAAGAATTTTATCCCTTCCGGAGTTGGAATTTCCTCGATTTTAAGGCTTTGATTCATGTGAAGCTCACTGATATCGACTTTAATGCTATCAGGAATATATTGAGGCAAACATTCGACCTCCACTTTTCGGGTGACAAAATCGACAAAACCACCTTCTGTCTTCACGCCAACTGAATCCCCAACCAGGGAAAAAGGAACCGAAACCGTAATTTCCTTGTCCATCGCGACCTGAATAAGATCTGTATGAAGAAGCTCGTCCGAAACAGGATCGATCTGCATCATTGTTAATATCGCATTTCTGGTTTCTGATCCGAAAGTAACTTTAAATATGGTATTCACGCCTGATTCCGACTTCAAAATATCAATAACATCCTGTTTATCCAAAGTCAGGGGAACAGTCTCGGTCTCTGTACCATAAAAGATTCCGGGGATCTTGCCCTCCCGCCTTAATCTGCGGGATGCATTTTTACCGAAAAGATCCCGTTTTTCGCATTTAATCGCAATAGCCATTTTGCTGCTTCCTCCTTATTCAAACAAAGTACTAACAGAGCTGCCTTGGTTAATTCTTCGAATCGCCTCGCCAAACAATTCTGCCACTGATAGGATAACGATCTTCTGCAAGGATTTGTCATTTATAGGTATGGTATTCGTTATGATCAACTCTTCAAGTTGAGAGGCTTTTATCCGGTCTTTGGCCTGCCCCGATAGAACACCATGCGTGCAGGCAGAATATATTTTTTTTGCCCCGTTCTCTTTTATTGCATTAACGCTTTCAACCAGTGTTCCGCCTGTGTCTACCATATCATCAAGAATGACAACATTCCTGTTTTTCACCTTTCCTATGACATTATAAACGCGCGCAATATTGGGAGCTGGCCTCCGTTTATCAATAATGGCCAGGTCCGCATTTATGCGTTTTGCAAACCACTTGGCCCTGCCCACACCACCGGCATCCGGAGATACTATTGTCAGATCATCCAAATTCAAATTTTCCACATATTTGGCCAGGACCGGGGCAGCAACAAGGTTGTCCACAGGAACAGAGAAAAATCCCTGGATCTGGGGAGAATGAAGGTCCATGGTCAAAACCCTGTTCGCACCGGCTGTCTCCAGAAGATCAGCCATCAATCGTGCGGATATCGGGACCCGGGGTCTATCTTTCCAATCCTGCCGGGCATAGCTGTAATAAGGAATTACTGCTGTTATCCTCTCTGCAGATGCACGTTTTAGAGCATCGATCATGATAAACAGTTCCATCATGTGGAAATTTACATCAAACGAGCCGGCCTGAATGACATAGACATCTTCCCCGCGAACATTTTCATCAATAGAAAAACGAATCTCTCCATCACTGAACCGGCTTAATTTGCAGGCACCCAGGGTTGTTTCCATGTACCGGACAATGTCTTTTGCAAGCATTGGATTTGACGATCCGGCAAATATTTTGAACGTTTCCTTGTTTCCCACTCAATCTCCTCCTATAAATTCTTTTCCACATTGGGATATTCATCCCGCAACTCTGGCTGGGGTGGGAGGATTCGAACCTCCGAATGGCGGATCCAAAGTCCGCTGCCTTACCGCTTGG
>CBDVEQ010000188.1:0-5133 GCA_965373045.1 uncultured bacterium
CCCTCTCGGGAAATTGCGTGCCAAGCTGGCTGATCTCTCCCCAGGGCCTCAGTTTATGGATGAGTTCATCACTTGTGTGCTCCATAAGGAAGGAGTAACGGAAACCTTTTTTTCCTGAGCGGGTTAAGATATTGACATATCCTCCGTCCGCTATTCCAGTGGCAGCGGAATGGCCGGCTGTTTCGACTTCGATCTCGTCGATTATGTCATAGGGGATTCGGGTGATCAGATGTCTTTGAGCCGGATCGTTCAAACTCAAGCCATCCACGGTATAAAGGTTTGACCGGGCCGTTGATCCCAGAAAGATCTGGTTTTGGGGATAAACACTGCTTTCATGCAGGGCGCCGGGAGCAGTAAGCACAGCCGTAAAAAGATCTCTCTGGAGAGGTAGAGTCTTAAGCATAGTACTGCTTATTGTAACTGCCGTTTTTGTGCTCTGGGGATCCAGCACAGGGGAATGGATGATCTGGGTTTCTTCATCCTCGATCTTGCTTTTCTTGAGTACGATCTTGATTTTGAGAGTCTGTCCCAGCCCGACAGTAAGGTTTTCCACTGTGGTAGATGTGTAACCTGCAATTTCGGTTCGGATCGTATAATTTCCTGGGGGCAGAAGGTCAAAATTGATGCGGCCTGAGGGAGGAGTAATATAAAAAGAAATCGCCATCAGCACAGGAGAATCAAGGTAGATGATGACTTTCTCCAGCGGATTTCCCTGGAGATCGACAATGTGTCCTTTAATTGAGCCTGTTTGTTTCTGTGCAAAGGCTTGAGCTCCTAACAAACAAAGGAAGATGAACATTATCATTATGAAAACGATATTTGATTTGCTCTTCACTTGATGTCTCCTTTTGAGCGTTGTTTATCAAACTGAATGGGGTCTTTTCTCTGTTAAATTAGCTTGTCATACTAACATTTATAGTAACTCTTTACAACACAGAGACGTTTCATTCCTCTTGCAGAGTTATGAACAAAGATGTAAATTGTTTTTCTGAGATCATGATAGTCTACACCGACGATCCGGATTATTGTTCTAAAATTTGTTATTCGGGGACACGTACAGAATTCCAGGAAATCAGATCCGGTCTTCCTGTCCTGGCAGAGAGGATTTTTGCCTCGCTTCCTGTGTATCAAGCTGAGTTCCGATTCCCAGGCCGCTGGCAGGCGGCTTTTACTGTCCACAAGGCGCCATGTTCCCATTATGACCTTTTGATCGATCTTTGCAGAAAAGATGTTGAACTGCCGGATAGGATACTGTGTCTTGCCGGCTCGGGAGAGCAGTTCCACGGTCAGAGAGATCGGTCCTGGACGGCTGTTGAGGGGAATATCCATCTTACGGTTTTTCTGGCTCCAAAGCAGCCCATCCCTCAATTCGGAACCGGTTTCTCTATCCTGTCAGCAGTATCGCTTGTTGAGACTATCGACAGGATTCCTGGGCTGGAAGGGAGAGCCGGGATCAAATGGGTGAATGACATACTTATCGATGGGGCAAAGGTAGCCGGTTTCCTGGCTTTCACCCAGAGCCGGGAAAATACGGTGGAGAAAGTGGTCTTGGGAATCGGGCTCAATGTCGAGACAGTACCTCAAGTAGCCGGGGACTCTTTTGTGCCGATGGCGGCTGCTCTCAGTAATTTTATCTCATCGCCGGCTGAGTGCCGTCAAGCTTTGGTCCTGCAGTATCTTTTAGAAAGGCTGGAAAAAAATTACGGCCGCCTCCTGAAGGGGGAATACCTTGAACTTTTGGAAATATACAAGAAGCGGTCTCTGATCATCGGACGTAAGGTTGTGGTTATGTCCGACCCGGTACATGGAAAGGAAAAAGAGATCGCCCGGGGGAGGGTCAAAGGTATCGGGCAGAATCTCGAGCTCTTTCTTGAAAATAAAAACGAACCGGTCACAAACGGCAGATTGATCATTATTTCAGAATAAGGAGCCATCCTTTTCCGGATTCAACAGGAATTTTATCCGCAGGCATAAATTCTGCCGCAGCTTGAAAGTCAGGAATCTCCGGAGCATAAAGTTTTGCCTTTCCCCGATCAAGTCCAAGAGTCTTCCAGTCGATTTTTAACTTGATGCTTGTTTGATCTTTCGCCCAACTGGCGATGGAGATCAGAATCCTGTCTTTTCTGACATAAGCGGTTGCAAGAACATCCTTATTGTCTGTTTTGACCGGACAGCGCTCTGACCAGTACCCGAACATTTCTGAATTCTGCATACCGAAGTCATCCCAGACTTTCCAGATATGCGTGGGATCTCCGGCCCATGGCAGCCTCGAAGTCATCCCAAAGACCATACCCCGCCAGGCATTTCCTCCCCCCTGCAGCATTTCTCCCATGAGGCCGAAGGGTATCCCGGATACTTCGGTCAGCCAGAAATCGGGTTTGGAGCCGTAGTCAAAATATTCGCCGAACCAAAGCCTGTTGATGTAGGGAAAATGTTCCATGTATAGGAGGGCGCTGTTGATATAGCCGTCCCGCGGGTTAAACTGGTTTGCTGAATGAAGATCGATGAGAGCTCCTTTCCGATTGCGGTCGAGGATCTTGCGCACACGCTTCATGGTCGTGCGGTCATATGCCACGTCATCGATGTAAATTCCATCGATCCCGATGTTTTTGGCAAGCCAGTTGAGCCCTTCCAGATAATAATTGTGCCAGCGGGACATCCCTGAGTTGATGATAGCTGCGTCCTTGAATTTTGGAACAAACCAGGCTGCGATATAATCCGATCCCAGGTGTTCCTGAAGCCAGGAAAAACCTCCTCCCTTTCCCGTAGAGAAAATTTCATATCTAAGACTGCGAAGGGCAAAGATCTCAAAAGCCCGGTTGGAGAGCTCGCGGATCGTGTTGTATATCTTGACTTTGAGCCCCCTGGCATGGGCTTCGTCCACATAAGTCTTCATCTGTTTTGTGTGGATGAAGGGGTAGTTGATATAGGGATTGACTTCATTTGCATGGTGGTTGTTGATGGTGTTGGCTCCTGTGGCTGCGATCTCGTCAATGGGTTTGTAGGAATGATAAAAACGGGTTTTCCAATGGAGTTGGGTGTCGATGGGCTTGAAGGGCGTAATAAGAAGGATAAAGTAAAAGTGCAGATCTTCTCCTGGTCTGATCGTCCGTTCTCCGCTGTACATGGTCAAGGTTACTGTGTAGGCGTTTGTCTCTTTGATAGTACTTCCCCCCCTGCCTTTATTGTGCCATGAAGGCGGCATGTTGAGAGGTTTGGACAAGTAAAAGTTTGTGTTCAGGGGGCGGGAGTAATTTTCGGCCCGGAAAGAGGCATAGAGCCCAGCGTTAACATCGCCCAGCCAGACAGCATCTTGATTTTTTGTCTGATCCCATTTCCACTCGACCTGATCAGGCCGGAGCCCGCCTTTCCTTCCCATGCCCATCATGTATTTTGCAGTATCTTTTACAAGAGGGATATCCAGGCGGATATCCATCACCGGAACAGGCTTTTTTGAGCTTAAAAGAACTTTGTAATACACATACCCATCGAATTCCATCCGTCCCTGTACTTCGATTTTTATTGGACCGGAGAACGATACGGCGTCCCAGATCACAGCCCCTGCTATGGATCTGTTGATGTGTGTACTGGGAACTCCGCCGGAAATTTCATGTTGAGCTGTATCGATTATAAACTTTATCGGGCCTGCCAGAATATCCCTGGGCCTATCTTGGATATGGGTCACCTCCGGATTAAAATAGCTTCGAATACTTTTCGGAAATCCATCTGTATTGATATCCAGTTCGCGCCCCAGGCAGGATATGGTTTTTCCTTCAACCGTCATGGGTGTGAAGGGAGGAACGATCTTGTCATCATTAGCGATACGTGAATTGAGCCAGCGCAAACGGCTGTGCCGCCAGGGTTCACTGTCACCGGCGTCTGTTAGGAGACTTTCTGTAACGGAAAGATCCAATGTGACACTCGATGGTTTATGGCCATCGGGTTTGACTGTTATAAAGGCTGTATAGGGCCCGGCAGGGACTCCTTTTGGGATCTGAACACCGCACCAGAGCGGCTGGATGGTTCCTTTTTCCACATTAACAACCTTTTTAAATGGCATGCCGTCCCAGTTTATGCCCTCTGTATTGATGGATTGGAAGGCAGACGCAGGAATTATGGCTCCAACCTTTTTACTGACCAGGTCACTGAAGGTCACTTCCAGGTTATTGATGGCATCTCTACATGCAAAAACTCCAATCTGAAAAGCATAAAATTCGCCGCGGGCAGCATCCCCTGAGAGAGTTTTTCTGGCTTTGTGTTTTATCCACCTGTAAGGCAGGTCTTTAGTCATGCGAATCGGGTATTTTCTATTTTCAGGAAAGAGAATATATGAAACATTCGGATATGCCTTGATCAAGGACCGGGTTTCTTTTTCCGTAGCGATAAACTCCATGGGAAAAAAACTGTTGAATTCATCAATGGACTGTATTGCTTTAACTGATGCTTCAGGGAGGATGTCGTATTTGGGCCCGGGAATATTTAATCTGTGTTTCTGCAGCCATGCCGTATCAGCCGTTTTTTCCGGCTTCGGATAGATCACTGTAGGATAGTTGCTCCGTCCTATCATTTCATTGGGCATGTAGTAGACATAATAATCTCCTGGAATTGTTTTCGGCTGGAAGATAATGTCTCCGAATTCCCTTTTGATCTCACCCCGGAAAAGGTTTTTGATCCTTGTTTCTGTTTTTGCATCGACCAGGATAAGGTTTTTATTTTCAGGATGATTATCCCTCCGCCTCCAGGGGATATGAGCCCAGACCGCATCTGCGGGGTTTTTTACGTGTAAAATAATGCGGTGGTTCCCGTACTTTTCTGCATCCCATGTCCCTGTTCCATAAGTGATTTTCCCTGCCAGGGAAGTTCCGCAAAGTCCGGTAAGGAAGGATCCGGTAAATAGTAGAAATAATATTGTTTTTATGTGCATGTCTTTACTCCAAAATAACTATTATACTCTGAGTTTGACCCTGAGAAAACAGCAGTAATCAACTCTATTGTGAAAAAATGATATTTTTACTTTATAATGACTGTCTTTTCATGGTAAAAAAGATTATGCTTTTTTAACCTGGATTATAATAGAGCATCAAGTTTGACATGAAAAAAACAATTCTTTTGGTTTTTCTTCTTCCTTTATTG
>CBDVEQ010000189.1:0-5120 GCA_965373045.1 uncultured bacterium
TAATTATTAATTAAGTCACTCGACTCTTTCTATCTTTTCTTCCCACTCGAATCCTCGAATCCTCTCTTTATAACCAATCTCGACCCGTGAATAATCCAGGTTATCAGATGGCTTGAAAACAAGACCCTATAAACCTACACCATGGTTTTTTTGAGATATGTTCTTTACTGGATTCCTGCGTTCACAGGAATGACGACTTGCATCCTGTCTAAGCAAGTTTTTCCAGGATATGCTGGGCGACCTGCTTGGCGGATTTTCCGCTTTCCTTTGCCGGTCCCACGCAGGACGGACATCCTTCCTTACAGGGGCAAACATCGATGGTTTTCAGGCACTGCCTGAGAAGGTCTTTTTCCAGATCGAATAGCGTAGGACTGAGTCCGATCCCCCCCGGAAAATTATCATAGATAAAAATATTCGGTTCAAAATCGATCCATTCGGAGATGGGGATATTTGTCTCGACCTTCATTCCAGGAGTGATTGCGCGCGGGGGCAGGGTTTTTCCGGTCGCATTGTCGCCGACCGATACGCCGATATCCCGCAAATCGCACATCAGGAAAAAAGGTGAGACATGATGGAGGCAATATGCCAGGCCGAAAATGCCGTTGATCTTTTCTTCCGGTTCAAAAGGAAAAGACTGGTAAACCTTTGCAGGGATAGTTACCCAGAATGAGGTAGTGTGCATCTCATTCTGGGGCAGGCTGAGTTTTCCGGCCCCGACATTTTCCATTGTGAAAAACTTTATTTTTTTAAATCCGACGACCTGGGTTGCTACATGGACTTCTCCATGATTGATATAAAATTTCTGCAGGTGCTTCTGTCCGAAGTTGTCCAGGATCTTGATCTTGGTGTAATCAATGGCATCGGTATAATAATCGATATCGGTTTTTTTAACGTAGGCCTTCCTCTGCTCAAAATCCAGCTCCTCGACATAGTACTGTTCTCCTTCACAGATATAGATGGCTTTGGGATGAAGGGCTGTGAGGGCAGCGGTGAAATCCACTTCTGCGATGACTTTGGATTTTGCCGATATGTCCACTACCACAAAATTATCCGAACTGATGCTTCTGAGACTGACACCGTCTGCAGGGTAGACATCCGAAGTCCAATACCATTTGTTTTTTGAGTGATGAACAAGTTTTTCCTCCTCAAGGAAATTAAGAATCTCATCCGTATCAACAGTTCCGAATTTTTCTTCATCAGTAAAAGGGATCTCAAAGGAAGCGCATTCTATATGGCTGATAAGGATGGAAAGATTGTCGGGGTTGATTAAGGCCTGCTCGGGATTTTTAGAAAAGAAGTACTCGGGATTGTTTATGATAAATTGATCCAGGGGAGAGCTTCTGGCTATGAGTACTGCCGCGGATGCTGACATTTTCCTGCCGGCCCGGCCCGCTCTCTGCCAGGTGCTGGAGATGTTCCCCGGGTATCCGGCCAGCACAGCGACATCAAGACTTCCGATATCTATTCCCAGCTCAAGTGCATTTGTCGAGACCACACCTTTGATCTTTCCTTCGCGCAGGCCTTTTTCAATCTCTCTCCGCCGGAGAGGGAGGTAGCCTCCCCTGTAGCCCCTGATCTTTCCTTGGTCTTTAACCGTTTTCTCGATGTCGTTTTTCAAATAAGTGACCAGCACTTCGGTGATAAGCCGGCTTCCTGCAAAGACGATCGTTTGAAGACCGTTTTTTATAAAGAGCCTGGCTATACGCCTTGATTCGTTAACATAGGAGCGCCGTATGCCCAGGAATTCATTGATCACAGGAGGATTGTAGAAGATGATATATTTTTCCCCGTGAGGCGCGCCGTTATTATCCACAAGGGACACAGGCTCTTCGGTCATACGCTCTGCAATTTCGACGGGATTAGAGATGGTCGCCGTACATAGGATGAACCTGGGAGACGAGCCGTAAAAAGCAGCGATCCTCTTAAGCCGCCTGAGAATATTTGCCAGGTGGCTGCCGAAGATCCCCCTGTAGTTATGCAATTCGTCGATAACGATGTATTCCAGATTCTCGAAAAGCTTGATCCACTTTGTGTGGTGAGGAAGGATCCCGGTGTGCAGCATATCCGGATTAGTGAGAATGATATGCCCCCGGGCTCTTATGGCTTTCCGGGCGTCCTGCGGTGTATCCCCGTCATAGGTAAATATCCGAATTTCTTCGGGGAGCAGTTTTATGGTTTCATCCAGCTCGGCTCTTTGGTCCTGAGCCAGGGCCTTTGTCGGGAAAAGATAAATTGCGCGTGCTGAAGGATTTTTCATTATCTTGTCTAGAACAGGAAGGTTGTAGCAAAGAGTTTTTCCCGAAGCTGTGGGAGTGACAACGACAATGTTCTTTTTATTGTTGAGATGATTCCAGGAACGGCGCTGGTGGGAGTAAAGTTGGTTAAATCCCTTGCGCTTCAATGCACCGGTGAGAGCGGGATGGGCCTCGGAAGGATAATCCTCATACTGTCCTTTTCTTGCCTGAATATGTTTTATCGCTTTAATGGAGTCATGACGGATACCCATGTCTCTGAGGAGCTCTACGGATCTGATAAGGTTTTCCTGCTTTGACTTTCCTGGTTTAGTCATCATATGCCGCCTATTCTTTTTATGATCTCAGTCGTGGAATATCCGGCCAAAAAAGGAAATATGACCACACGTCCTCCGGATCGATCGACTTCCTGCTTGCCAACAATATCTTCAGGCTTCCAATCACCGCCTTTGATCAGCACATCGGGCAGAAGTTGGGAGATGATCTCTAAAGGTGTTTCTTCGCTGAATGGGAGCAGATAGTCGATAGCCTCGACTGCCTCCAGCACTTCAAGGCGCTCCTCAAGAGGGAAGACCGGTCTTTTCGGGCCCTTGAGTTTGCGGATGCTCTCGTCCGTATTTACGGCGACTGCGAGGATATCCCCGCATCGTTTTGCTTCTAAAAAGAGGAGTATGTGTGCTATGTGAAGGACATCAAAACACCCGTTGGTGAAGACGATTGTTTTTCCCTGCTTTTTAAGGTCTTTTCTGATAGTGATCAATTGGTTTAGAGTTATGATTTTCGCACTCATAAACCTATTCTATCACATCGAGGTTAGGCATGTAATTGTCATTTGCGCATGTTTGATCCCGGTGTTAAAATGAATTTTCATGCTCAAAAAGATCACGGTCAAAAAAGCAGCCCAGCACAATCTGAAAAAGATCGATGTTTGCTTGCCCCGCAATAAGCTCATTGTCATAACAGGGCCAAGCGGTTCAGGGAAATCTTCACTGGCATTTGACACTCTTTTTGCGGAAGGCCAGAGGCGGTATCTTGAATGTTTGTCCACTTATGCCCGTCAGTATATCGAACAGTTGGAAAAGCCCGAGGTCGAGTCAATAGAGGGCCTGTCTCCAGCCATATCCATCGACCAGCGGACCATATCCACCAACCCCCGTTCCACAGTAGGAACCGTTACCGAGACGTATGATTATTTGCGGCTGCTTTTTGCCCGTGCCGGAACCCCTCACTGTACGAAGTGCGGGCGGGAAGTCCGCTCTCAGAGCAAGGAGCAGATTTTACGCCGGATCTATGAATTGGCTGAAGGACGGCAGGTGAAAATCCTTTCGCCTGTAGTCAAAGGTCGGAAAGGGGAATATGTGAAACTGTTTGACCGATGGGTGAGAAAGGGCTTTCTCCGTGCCCGTGTTGACGGTCAGATACGCGAACTGGACGAAAAGATCTTTCTTGAAAGGAATAAAAAACATAACATTGAAGTTTTTGTGGATGAAATCGATGTTTGCCCCGGTTCTGGAAAAAGACTGCATGAAGCGGTAGAAAAAGCCCTGGAAATGTCAGGAGGCGACCTCCTGGTGATGACAGAAAAAGCCCATGAGACTTATCTTTCTTTAAGCCTTATCTGCCCGTATTGCAATATCAACCTTCCTGAGCTTGAGCCGAGATCTTTCTCCTTTAACAGCCCCTACGGCGCCTGCCCGTCCTGTCATGGGATCGGCTGCCGGACAAAAGTGGATTCCTGGGGCGATATCAAACTGACGGACGAGATCTGTTCATTTTGTAATGGCAGCCGGCTGAAGAATGAAAGTCTGTCCGTTAAAATAGCCGGGAAAAACATTCATGAATTGTGCTCTCTGCCTGTCCATCTCCTGAAAAATTTCCTGCAATCTCTCGAGTTTCCTCTCCCTATACAGCCTGTTGTTTCCCCTATCATGAAGGAGATCGTCTCCCGGCTGAAGGTCATGGTCGAACTGGGGATGCCGTATCTGCAGTTAGCCCGGACTACGTCCTCCCTGTCTGGTGGCGAAGCAAGGCGGATCAGATTATCTGCCCAGGTAGGAGCCCGGCTAAGGGGGATCCTGTATGTTCTGGACGAGCCAACTATCGGGCTGCACCAAAGGGATAACAGCCGTTTGATCACACTTTTAAGAGAGATTCGGGATGAAGGGAATTCCATCATTGTTGTGGAACATGATGAACAGACCATCCGGTCAGCAGATTTTATCCTGGACCTGGGCCCTGGCGCCGGAGAACATGGTGGATTCAAGGTAGCTGAAGGCGACCTGAGTCAGATTCTCAAATCTCAGTATTCTTTAACAGCTGACTATCTTCGGGGGGATAAAACTATTCCTGTTCCTTTAAAAAGACGCGTGTCTCAGGGGTGGCTGACAATCGTTCAGGCAGCATATCGCAATTTGAAAAATATCGATGTTCGCATTCCCCTGGGAGTGATGACAGTCGTCACCGGTGTTTCCGGCTCCGGGAAAAGCACATTGATATATGATATTCTCTATAAACATCTGTCTAATATCTTGTATCGTGCCAAACAGAAGCCGGGAAAACATGAAAACATAAAGGGGATTGACCGGATCGACAAAGTGGTTTCAGTTAACCAAAAACCGATCGGACGGACACCGCGGTCCAACCCGGCTACTTATACAGGATTATTTACATCTCTCAGGCAGCTTTTTGCCATGACTCAGGAGTCACGCATCCGTGGATACAAACCCGGCCGTTTCAGTTTTAATGTGCGTGGAGGACGGTGTGAGGAATGCAGGGGTGCCGGTGTTAAAAGAATTGAAATGCATTTTGTACCGGATGTTTTTGTGACTTGTGATCGCTGCTATGGACTGAGATACAATAAAGAGACGT
>CBDVEQ010000190.1:0-5097 GCA_965373045.1 uncultured bacterium
TTTATCAGAAAGACTCTCGATCAAAGCAGCCGATGCTTGAGGAGATCCGATTCTTCCTAAGGTAGAGGCTGCAATTTGACGGAGAGAAGGGTCAGGGTCTTTAAGAAGCTTTATCAAAGGAATGACCGCCTGTTCACCGATTTCTTCCAGCGCTTCAACATAGGGGCGTCGGAAATGCCAGTTATCAGTCAGGCGCAGGGCCCGGATATACTTCTCTGTGCGGCTTTCCGACTCGATGGAGTTTATTCCTTCAGGAATCTTGGGAAGGGTTCGAGAACGGACATAAATATGGGAAAGCCCTATCAACAGAATAATGTAGATAGAGAGAACAGCCGCGATTTCTCCCTTCCGATCCGGAATTTTCTTTTTAAAGAAAAGACGTGTGGGTATGGCAAATATGCTTGAGATGAACTTTGGCAGTGGAAAGAGAAAAGGTGTTTTTTTGATGTATTTTTCATATTGTTCTCCCAGTTGTTTTTTCATTTTTCTCTCTTCAAGAAGCGCAACGCCGATGATGATCATTGCGGAAAGAAGCCAAGGAAGAGATGTTTCAATACCCCAGGACCTCTTGGGGTATCTCACCCTTATCAAGGCCAGCAGCATTCCATAGCTCCAGATGATCCATCCTAAATACTGAGGATGGCGTGAAATCTTATATAGCCAGAAATCCGCCATATCTTTTTTTTGCTGCCGTGAGATAAACCATGTAAAAGTGCCCATGATAAAAAGAAGAAGCCCGATTCCTATCAGCAAATAGACCAGCGGATAGTGAATATCAATACCTATCTTAAAAAAAAGCGAGCGAAGCAGCCTATAGGGAAAATAGACAATATGTCCCAGCTGGCCCGCATTAAAAGAAATATCCAGAACAGGAAGCCACACGACATTGAGCACTCCCAGTCCGGCGAGAAAGAACATAACGGTCGCAAACTGAGCGAAAACAGGAAGAAATATCATCACAGCTCCAGCAGAGGCAAGACCTCTTTTTCCGGTTATAAAACCAGCTGCGATGAGCGCCATCATAAGAACGAAGCAGATATATCCAATGAGCCGAAGGTGGTAATGACTTATGAACAATTCAGTACGGAATACAGTTGATTCGTCAGCATGGGAATCTCCCTCTAAAGCAGGAGCCGTGCTGTACAGAGCCTTGTTTAAAAGACCTGGCAGTTCCACTGAGATAAAAGTCAGCCCGATGCTGAAGATCACAGCTAAAAGCAATAAAAGAAATCCGGAGATCCATTTTTTATCAGTCATTGCCTTCTCCATTTTTCGGGTTCAATATAAAGAAATGAAATGGTTATTTCTATAGACAAATGTCCTATTTTTAAAAATAAAACATATTTTAAGATTGCTTTTTTATAAGGTTGATAAGTTCGATCCTGTTTTGAATATTTAGCTTCTGATAAATATTGTATATGTGATTCCTGACTGTGCTGCTTGAGATAAAGAGTTTTTTCTCAATGTCTTTATTGTTTGCCCCGTCCAGAATCATTGTAATGATCTCCTGTTCCCGGCGGGTGATCTCATATTTTTTAAAAACTTTTTCTAAGTTTTCCTTATGAACAGCATGGGCTGATCTGAGTCTTGTTCTCATGCGGACCCAGGATAAGATAATGACCATAGCAACAGCAGCAGCAAAAGTGATAAACCACCAGGTTCTCCAGAACGGATGAATAATTTCAATATTGATGGAAAGTCCTTTTTCATTCCACACTCCGTCCGGATTTGAAGCTTTTACGTGCAGTATATATTCTCCTTTTTCTAGTCCTGAAAAAGAGATGGCACGATTAGGACCTGCATATATCCAGGCTTTGTCTCTTCCTTCCAGTTTATAAGCGAACTGGTTCATTTCCGGATTTGAGTAATACAGCGCAGCAAATTCAAATGTGATAAAACGTGCTTTATAGTTCAGATGAAGTTCCCGAAGATATGAAAGCGGCTGGTTGAGATCCCATTTTTTATTATTTATGTAAAAAGCAGTCCAGGCAACTGGAGGAATAAACGGATTATTCTTTATATTTTTGGGATAAAAGCTGTTGTATCCGTTTATCCCACCGAAAAACATTCTTCCGTCACTGCTTTTAAAAAATGCCCCGGGATTGAATTTATTTGCCTGTATTCCATCATGTAAGCCGTAGTTTGTAATGGATCCGTTTTCTGGATCAAACTGCAGAAGCCCACGGTTGGAACTCACCCAAAGATTCCCGGTTTTGTCTTCCAGTATTCCATAAATGATGTCGCCCGGCAGCCCTTCTTGTATAGTGTAGTATTTCCATTTTTCTTTTGCTCTGTCATATCTGTTTATTCCCTGAAAAGTTCCTATCCAGAAGATGCCTTTTCTGTCTTCAAGGAATGAAGTTATATGATTATCGATAACAGTGTCTTTTTTGAAAGTTTTAGAATTGTTTAGGTACCGAATAAACTTTCCTGTTTTTTTGTTCATCTTGTTCAGGCCCCATGCTGTTCCCACCCATAGAGCCCCTGATCTGTCTTCATAGATAGTAGTTATTTTAGATGAACTTAGCTTTGAAGTATCAGCAAGAGAGCTGAAATAATTAGTAAATTCACCTGTTTTTTTGTTGAATTTGTTTAGTCCATTGTATGTGCCGATCCATAAGATATCTTTGTCTTTTTTATCATTATGAATAACAGTTATATTATTGTTGGATAGGTAGTTTTCTACTCCTCTAATTTTCTTATAGTGAGTGAAAAATCCGGTTGCGGGGTCAAACCTGTTAAGCCCTGTCTTGTTCGTACCCACCCATATTATCCCGTCTTCATCTTCAATAACAGCCTGAACATCGCCGGCGCTTATGCTTTTATTATCAGCAGAATTATGAAAAAAATGAGTGGTTAGGCCCTTTTTTTCGTCTATTCTGTCTAAGCCTTCACTTGTTCCGATCCAAAGAAATCCTGAACTATCATAGCATATGGAACGGACATCGCTATGGCGGATGCTTTTAGGGTTGTGAGGATTGTGCTTGAAGTGATTAAATTTCACCTGGTTGTTGGGGGTTTTGTTTATTCCTCCTCTTAAAGTTGCTACCCACATGATGCCTGATGAGTCTTGATATATGGAAGTTATATTATTATCACTTAGGGAATCCTGGTCACGTGGGTTATGTTTATATGCCACATATTTCTTGGTTTTTTTATCAAATATCCTTAATCCATCTCCGGATGTTCCAATCCACAACCTTTCAGCATTATCCTCCCAAACTGCAGTTATGTTTGAATTGCGCAGGTCGTTTTCCCCTATTTCGTTTCCATAATAGGTGATAAATCCCCCTCTTCCCTCATCATACTTGTTTAATCCTCGATTTTTTGTCCCCAACCAGATTGTTCCTTGTTTATCTTCGTAAATCGACCAGACCGAGTTGCCACTGATGCTGGAAAGGTCATCAGGATTATGTTTAAAATTTTGGGATTTTTGAGTATAAGGGTCAAATTTAAATAGTCCGGTCTCTTGTGTTCCGATCCAGACATTATTTTTACTGTCTATCATCAAGTCCCAGATTGTATCAACATCCTGTCCTAAAAAAATCTTAGTAAATGTATTATTTTGTCTATTATACCGGCAGAGCCCGTTAAACCTGGTGCCTATATATAAATCGCCGTTCTTATCTTCCTGTAAAGAAATGACGATGTTTCCGGTTAAGCTTTCTGCATTTTCAGGGTCATGTTTAAATTGTACAAACTCGTCGTTTTCTTTTACAAACCTGAAAAGCCCGTATCCATTAGTTCCAAACCAAATATCCCCTTTACTGTCCTCTAATATAGAAAAAGCAGGAACAAACCGCAAAGATGACTTCTGGTCAGGTTGAGGGGGAGAATACAGTGTGAAATTGTATCCGTCGTACTTAGCTAATCCTACGCTTGTTCCAAACCAAATGAAACCCTCTCTATCCTGTAAAATACTGGATACGGCAGGAATTGATTCTTTGTTAAAATCGGGAAGAATATGTTCGAATCGGATATATCTTCCAACAGAGGAAAACATGAGAAGTGGGGTAAAAATATATAAAAAGAAGAAAGTAAATTTTTTCATTTAGGTTATATAGGTATAGAAATATCCTTTTTTTTGAACTTCAGATCTCATGAAATAGGGCAAAAAATGATGTTCTGTAATCAAGCATTATAGTATGTTCTAACTTCAAAAACCATAGATCCTTATCCAATTGGAGCAGGAATCTCCATTTTCGTTATCTACCGAGAGTTAAGGGTCATTCATCGAATAATACTAACAATATTCTCCTGAACTGCTTATATTAAGGTAGAAATTTAACCTGAGGAGAAAAAAATGGAAAAAAAAGCAAGTATTAATCTCGATTTAAAAGTGATCATAGGGCTGGTTGTCATTTGTGCAGGTATTCTTTTTCTGCTTGAAAATTTGGGCGTTGCTATAGGAATAAACATTTGGGATTTCTGGCCTGTCGCGCTCATTTTGATCGGCTTGAGCCATATCTCCAGGCCCAGTGAAACAAGGCAGACTTTCAGCGGAGCGATCTTTATTATTGTCGGAGTATTGTTCCTTTTGAACAATTTAGATATTATGTTTTTTGATATAGGAACATTTTGGCCGGTCATCGTAATTTTACTCGGTATAGCGATCCTCAAAGATGCCATATGGGGAAGTCGTAAAATTCCATCCTCTAGTGATAACTTTAATCTTTCATTTATCCTGGGAGGAGGAGAGCACAGATTCTCCTCAGACCAGTTTAAAGGCGGAAAATTGGCTGCATTCATGGGCGGGGGAACAATTGACCTGAGAGATGCTGACATCCAGATCGATGATGCAGTGATCGATGTATTTGCTTTTATGGGCGGAATTGACATAAGAATACCCCGGCACTGGCATGTTAATATGCAGGGAACACCTATTCTTGGCGGGATAGACAATAAAACAGTTGTAATGTCAAAGGAAGAATTAGCAGCACATCCGGAAAAAGCGATTAAAAAACTTACTATAAAAGGAATGGCTATAATGGGAGGTATCGAGGTAAAAAACTGACATGTTTCCTTATCTTCGCTCACCTAAAAATTTTCTTTTAATCACGGTCATATGGAGCCCGGTAGTTATCTGTATGACCGTTC
>CBDVEQ010000191.1:0-5054 GCA_965373045.1 uncultured bacterium
ATATCTTGAATTTTCAAACACAGTATTGTATTTTAATTGCGTTATGCGATTAAGTAAGATTCAAATCGAACACATGGCGTTTGCTATAGTCCGCCATATGCTGAAAGAAGAAAAAATCATCGCAGACGATAGAAAAAAACTCATCGAAGAAATAAACCATATTATTCTGGAAGAGTTTATTAAAGAGGATCAGCTTGATCAGGAAGTCAGAGAGATATTAAGCGATTATATGGAAAAAATCCGGGAAAAAAATATCGAATACCAGACAATGTTCCGAATGATTAAAACGAAACTCGCTAAAGAAAAGAACATAGTCCTATGAGTATAAGACTGTCACGAGAAAAAATAAACTACCTATCACGATGTATTCTGGATGCGATTTTTAACAATGACCAGGTAGAATTCCTGGACGAACCAAATGAGATCCGGCTCTTGATCGTCAAAAGTATTGAAGAAGAATTAAGCCTTTACGAACGCCTGGATAAAAAAGCCATCGAGAAGATCGAATCGCAGAAAAAATCCATAAAAGAGGGAAGCAGAGAGTGGGAAATTCTGTATCGCAAGTACTACAATGATGAGATTTCTAAATTAGGCAAACTCTACGATTGACCTTTCACTTTAGATCCAACAATCTTTTTTTTATTTACTTAATATACCCTTTTTTGATCATGTAATTTCTGAGCGCATCTTTCCAATAAGAAAATTCCGTAATTCCGATCTTTTTTGCCTTCATATTTTCAAGTACAGAATAAGCTGGACGACGAGCCTTTGAGCCGTATGCCCTGCTGTTAATAGATGCCATATCAGGCTGTATCTTCATCATCTCAAAAATGGATTTGGCGTATTCGTACCATGAACACTGGCCCTCGTTCGTGAGGTGATAAAGCCCGAATCTTTCGGTCTTGATAAGTTCTTTTACACGCTCCGCCAGTTCATATGTGGATGTAGGAGTCGCCCACTGGTCATTGACGATTTTCAGAGGCAATCTGTTATTCTTCATTGAAATGACCATATCCACAAAATTATGCCCTTTATCCCAGCAACCTGCGGTTCCATATAGACTACTTGTCCTTACAATATAATACCGATCGAGTAAGCTTCGAATAAAATACTCCCCTGTCAATTTTGACATTCCGTATACATTCAAAGGATTCGGACAGTCAACTTCAACATAGGGTGTTTTTTTCTTTCCATCAAAGACATAATCCGTACTAAAATGGACTAGAGCACACCTTATTTTATCGCAACTTATTGCCAGGTTTCTGACAGCCAGAGCATTCAGAGCAAATACCTTGGCCGGCTCCTCTTCTCCATCATCCACTCTGTTGTAAGCAGCTGTATTAATAACTATATCAGGAGCAAGATCTGCCAGAATTCGATATGTTTTTTCTTTCTTAACAATATCAAATTCCGGAAAATAAAGAGGATGGATGTCATAATTCCTGAGGGAAATGAACAAATCTGTTCCCAACTGGCCATCAGCGCCAATAATAGCTATCCGCATGATATGATTGTTTTTTCCCTTTTGAATAAAAAGGCCAGGGAAAATCCCTGGACTTTTTATTTTAACTTAAATTGAAATTCTATTTAAAACAACATTCTGAAACCAAGACCGAGCTTTAACAAATCCTTTGAGGGGCGGTTGCTGCCGATAGGAAATCTACCTTCGGCAAAAATGGATCCGGTTGTTTTGTAGCTGCTGAAAATGTCGAATCCGATCTGGCCTATAAAGTCTATTCCGGACTCTCTTAAATCCTGATCTTTGCTCGTGTAACCGGCACCAGCGCCGATAAATATGCGATCTACATGAAAGTTTAACAGACCGTTGACAGTAAAGTAGGTTATGAACGAATGGGTATTGGCAAAAGGAAATGCCGGCCCTGCTGTAATGGCCAAACTGAAAGTATTTGGAACAATTTTATAAAGCATACCCGCTCTCACGAATCCATATAGTGTGAATGTTCCTTTGGATAACATGGGACCAGCCTCTACCAGGAAGAAAAACCTCTTTTCAGTAACCTCGATCTCAAGGGGAGTACAAGGATCGGACATTGCGCCAAAATCATCAGTAACAACCGCTGATATGGTATAAATGCCAGCTTTATGGAAGATCTTTTCCCATGTAAAAGGCTCTGTTGTATCGGAAAATGTATCAACAATACTTCCCGTAACATCGGTTATCTCAAAGTCAACTTTAGCGATTTTCCCATCCGGGTCTGTAGAATTGTTGGCATCAATAGTGATCGGCTTTCCTACATAATCTAAACACGGGAGACATGATGTCCAGATCTTGCACAAAGGAGGACAATTGATATATGTCTTCGCATCACATGCATTGATTGAGGGTTTGCCTTCGATATTAAAAGCAGTGGCCTTAAATGTATATTCTCCACATTTATCAAATTTTGTCTGCCATATCGGAGAATCGGGTGTTAAAGACTTGGAGTTTACTTTAACTCCATCTGCATTAAAGACCTCAACCTGCATGGATTTGGCATGCTGACTTCCACTCATATCTACTGTAATAGGATCATTGATATTAGCTTTAACCGGAGTCACTTTTATATCGCAAATAGCATCAGGAATAACTTCTTCAATCTTCATCAGAGAAATATTCCCACAGGGCCTCGGCATAATAATCTCGTAGTTTTTGTAATCCTTATTAAGGATGAAAGAAAATACCGGTAATGGCGCTTTTCCAGCCCATTCCAAATCTTCCACCAGTTTCACTCTGCCTGCCGAACGGAAAAGCATCCATATAAAATGCGTTCCAACAGGAAGATCTTTTTCAACAAAATTAGCTTTTTTAATCTGCTCTATAAAGGGAATAAACAGATCACTGTAACCGGCTTTATCAAAACCATATTTGATGTCGCCTGCATATTTATCAACCAGGACCTTCATCACATCTGAGGATGGAACCTGCCCTTTGATCCGAACAAGTGTGAAACGCCCTAATTCCTTAAGTTTTTTCGTTTCGGCATAAGAACTTATCGTAAATATAATCAGTATACTGATAACGACAAATATAAATTTTTTATTTTTCATAATTTCCTCCTTTCCTTCTTGGAATTCATGATATAGCTTTTTTACATTAGCTAATTATTAATACTAATTTTTTTTATTGTCAAGGAAAAAATTATTTTAATGATTCAATCATCTGCAAAGAAAATTTTTCACAATTACATATTTCAGGCGTGAATCCTTTTTTTGAATTGATTTTTGATTTTCTTTGTTTTTATAAGGCTGATTCTGGTATAATTTATTTTTGTAGGAGATGTAGAGTGCATAATGTAAACTTGGAAAAAATTCTTCATGTAACAACTCCCAATGAACCCGGAATCCTTGGACGGGTATTGAGTACACTTGCAAATGCCGGGATCGATCTAAAAGGTTTACATGCTTATTCTGATAAAGATAAAGGCATTTTTATACTTCTGACCTCAGACAACAAAAAAGCTGAAAAGGCAATGAAAACTCTTGGATATCAAGTCCATTCTGAAGAGGTTGTAACAGTCTTGATACATGACAGGATCGGAGCTGGAGCTGAGATCGGAGCCCTCCTGGGAAATGCTGTTATTGATGTGGATTACTGTTTAAGTACTTCTCCAGGTCTAGACAAAGTTCTATTTGTCATCAAAACCACCAATAATAAAATCGCTCTGGAAACACTAAGCTAACTTGATTTTCCTGAAATGGAAAACTTTTGGAAAGACCACTCCCCTTGATTAATTTTTTTTAAGGCATACAATATGGAAGAAGAGAAGAAATGAGAGTTGCCGTTGTCACTTCGGATGTTCCTTTTGTAACAGGAGGACATCTGACCATCGCCCGATGTTTGAAACTAGCCCTCCAGGAATCCGGCCATGAGGCGGATATCGTTCTTACTCCCCAAAACCGGTTCGGACATCAGCTTAGAGCCTATCTTGCCAACAGATTCTATGATCTCACTGAAGACGGGTTCGGACGTAAGATCCAGCAAGTCATATCTCTCAGATTCCCAAGCTTTGCTGTCCGCCACCCCGCGCATGTTTCCTGGCTCAATCACAGACTTAGAGAATATTATGACCTATGGGATATGTTATATTCCCAATTGAGCTGGAAAGGTAAAATCAAAGAAACTTTCAGACGGAGCATGATCCATAAACTTGATGCTCATCTTCTCAAACATAATGTAAACAAAGTTTTTGCAATATCACAAACCATCCAGGAAAGGCTTTTACGCTGGGGAAAAATCCCCAGCATTGTGCTTTATCCGCCACCACCTCAACGAGCATACTATACAGAAGGATATGAGGATTTTATTTTTGCTGTCTCACGGCTCCAGAAATTAAAAAGGCTTAACCTTTTGGTCGAAGCCTTCAAATATGTTAAAAACAAAATACTTAAAGCTTATATCATCGGAGAAGGCCCGGAGGAACAGGCGCTAAAAAATATGATCTTTGATAATAACTTAGAAAAAAGAGTTATTCTCCTTGGACGAACGGATGAAAAAACGGTGTTAAACCATTTTGCCCGCTGCCGAGCTGTTTTTTTTGCCCCCCTTAGAGAGGATTACGGCTTTGTCACCGGAGAAGCCTTTGCCAGCTGCAAGGCGGTTATCACAACAAAAGACAGCGGCGGACCGGCAGAACTTGTTCAAGACGGGAGTTCGGGATTCATTGTTTCTTCAGATCCACATAAAATCGCTGAAAAATTTGATGCACTGGCAGAAGATCGCTCTAAAGCAGAAAAAATGGGCAAACATGGCTTCGAATTCATGTCCAAAATCACCTGGGAAGATACGGTTCACCGCCTTCTCCTCAAACAACCATAACAAATTTTTTAACTCCTCCTTTTTTATTTGGAAAAACAGGAATCTCTGTGTTAGACTGCAAAGGAAAATTTACAGGGAGAGGACAAACCATGAATGACTTCCGCCCTTATATTCCTGACGACACCCCTTTACGAGACATCAGTATTCGTTCAGTAGTCATGGGTGCCATTTTCGGCATTATCTTCGGTTCGGCCAATGCTTATCTGGGACTGCGTGTTGGTCTAACCATATCCACAGC
>CBDVEQ010000192.1:0-5040 GCA_965373045.1 uncultured bacterium
GGGCGGATGGGGAGCCCCTTCGCCGCACCACCCCTCCTTCCCTTTAGCCTTGCTTGATGTTCAGCTTCACCAACGAGAAACGCGAGAATGGATTAACGCGGGAAATGCTATTTAAATTAAAGGACTTTGGGCTAAACTGCTTTTAGCTTTAGGCTCTTCTCTTATCCTGGATTCCCGTTTACACGGGAATGACGTAAATTATATGACTTTTGGCTAAGTTGCCCTTGGCCTCTTTTTCTGTTCTGGCTTGCTTTCACCCTTTCTTGCTTTTCTCGCAGGCGTTAGCCGCCTTTGGGCTTAGTTGCCTTTGGCCTTTGGTCTCTTCTTGAACCCTTGACCCCTCGAATCCTTGAACCCTATCTTCTTTTCACTTGAATCCTTGAATCCTCGAACCCTTTTCATCAACTTATTTAAATAGCATTTTATAGAGCCAAAAAAGGAATACACCAACATAGGTCATAAGCAGTACCCAGGCAAATATTGTAAGCGTAAGATCTATGCGTTTAAGGAACGGAAATTTATTCTGCAGTCTCTTCTTATTGAGAGCAGAAAGCAAATAAAACACCCCGATAAGTGCAAGGATAAACAGCCACCGTTTCATTTTCTTTCGTTTATCTCAAACTCAACACCAAAGGTCAAGGGCCGGAGGAAAAGAAATAAAGCCGATCGTTCCCCCCAATTTCAGCGGGTAATATTAAGGACAGCAGCACCGTCGATCTTGCTGTCTTTGAGGAGCTTTAAGACATGATTGGCTTCCTCCAGAGGAAAGGTCTGCGTGGTCGTCCGAATGGGGATCTCCACAGCAATCTTCAAAAGCTCTTCACCGTCCCGCCGGGTGGCATTGGCCACACTTCTCAGCGTTCGCTCGTAATAGAGATACTTCTCATAATCCAACTCAGGAACAGGGGACATGTAGACCCCGGCCAGAGCCTGAGTACCTCCTTTGTCCAGAAGACGCATCCCTTCCGGCACAGTCGGACCAGCCGGTGTAAAATTGACGATACTGTCCAGTTTGACCGGAGGGATATCATTGAGTGAACCGACCCAGACAGCTCCCAGGTTTTGCGCAAGGGTCAGGTGCTCTTCAGTGCGGGAAAAAACATAAACTTCACACCCCCAGTAAAGAGCGATCTGGATTGAGATATGCGCTGATGCTCCAAATCCGATAAGGCCCAACCGCTGTCCAGGATTGATCCCGCTTATCCGAAGAGCTCTGTATCCGATAATACCACCGCAAAGGAGAGGGGCAGCCTCTGTATCTTTGAAACCATCAGGAATTTTATAGGCAAATTTTTCCGGAATGACCATGTATTCTGCATAACCCCCATCAGCGCTGTAACCTGTGAACCGGCTGTTCTCACACAGGTTCTCGTTGTTTTTCAGGCAGTATGGGCAGATTTCATCCGCGGAAAAAAGCCACGCCGCTCCTACCCTATCTCCCTCCCGAAAGCGTGATGCTTGAGCCCCGTTTTTTGCAACACGCCCCACAACCTGATGTCCGGGAATTATGGGGAGTTTCACTTCGGGAAGTTCTCCTTCAACGGTGTGAAGATCGGTATGGCAGACTCCGCACACATTAATCCGGATGAGGATTTCACCTTTACCCGGCTCCGGCACAGGAATTTCAACCCATTCCAATGGTTTTTTTTCAATTAGCGCAAAGCGTTTCAACTGCATTGCCTTCATTATTCTTTTTGATCCTTCTGTTTTTTTATTTTCTGTTTCAGGCGCTCCAGGCGGTACCGGAAGTCGTTCTCGTAATATGCGGAAATACTGAAGGAGGCAACAATCCCCTCTTCAGCCGTTCTGCGGGCCTCCTCGTAATCCTTTTCTCTATGCTCATAGAACATAGCCAATTCCCGGTAGGAGAAAAGCCCGTCCTGTGTGACCATCTCGATGCTGCTCATCTCCTTCCAGAGTTTTACAGCCTCGTCCCAATCCTTATTTTTCTTGTGACTGACGGAAAGCCTCCGCTTGACAGACAGCGTCACAACTTCTGACGGATTTCCCGCCAGGGCCTTCCGAAAAAAATGCAGGGACTTATCCTTATCCCCAAAGCTTTCCATGATCTTGCCTGCCCCGAAATAATCCATTCCGTCGGCCGTACAGATATCCATGTCCTCAGATACGATGGAAGCTCCCATGATGATAACACCCAGAAGCGAAAGGATATCCTCGGCATTATGATAGATAATGGGTTCGACCAGGTCGTAGTTTCCCGTCTGGATGTACTGGAAATAGCGCCCGGGGATCTCGGCTGACGGGATGTCCTCAGTACGGCCGGTCATGACCAGTTCCAGAGCCAGGTTATAGAGCCGGCAGTTTTCGTATTTATGGCTCCAGAGCCTTCGGGCCGGAAACAGGAAATCCAGATGCGGAAGCCCGTTCAGGGGAAAGGGAAGGCGATTGATGATAAAACGTGTCTCCAGAAGGGGTATGTCAAAGACTTTCCCGTTATATGTGACGATAGACTGGAAATCCATATCCTTTAGAAACTGTGTAAGGTCTGTCAGCATCCCCTCTTCTTCGCCAATTTCATTTAAAAAATACTGCATGATCCAGAATTTATCATCCCTGTAATAACCCAGGCCGATGAGAAAAGGAATGACACCTGTGCCCCCGGAAAGTCCTGTAGTCTCCAGGTCCAGGAACAGAGCGGTGGACAGATCTATGTTCTGGAATTCCGTTTCTTTGCTCAAACATGTGAGTATTTCACCAGAAATATCCAGACCGGATCCGACTTTTATCTGCCCGTATCGGGTATCCAGGGAATAGGAATTTTTAATGAATTCAAAGGGTTCCCGGGATACCGATTCAAATTCAGGCTTTTGACGCTTTTTGGACACCGGGGAAGGGGCTTCTCTCTGCAGGTTGAGGAGCTGCTCGAGTTTTTCTTTTGTAGACAGTCCTGATTCCCGGTCGATCTTTGACCATGCATCTTTGACTTGTTTGGACCGTGAGCGGATGGATTGTTCTTTTTTCAACCGCTTGAGCTTAACTCTAATATCAGACAACAGAATTATTCTCCCATAAACTGCATAATAATCTGTCTGTTGCGGGAACGATTGTCAAAATCCACAAACACGATCTGCTGCCAGGTCCCAAGTGTCAACTGCCCCTTTGCAAATGGAACTGTTATCGACGGACCTATCAGGGAGGAACGTACATGGGAAAACCCGTTGCCGTCCCCCCAGCGGGCGTCATGATGATAGGTGACGTTGCTGGGTGCGATCTTTTCCATCAATTCTTCAAAGTCAGCGACAAGGCCGCTCTCGTATTCAATAGTGGTCAATCCGGCGGTAGAACCGGGCACAAAAATTGTGACAATCCCATTCTCCAGGCCGTGTTCGGACAATTTCCTGGAAACCTCGGTTGTGATGTCTTTTATATCGCACTGCCCGCGTGCGGACAGTGTGATAGAATCTGAATAAACTTTCATGTTTTTATACTCCAAACTCATATTAAATAAAAACGATGCACTGAGCAAGCCTGGATTATTCATGCTCTTTTGAGATGATCCAAATATATTTGTTATAATTGTCAACGAAACCAACAAACAATACGTTTCTTGCTATGAAGAACAATAAAACACGAGAAAAATGTATGAACGAGATATCACTGGTTCAATCAGCGAAACAAGGCAACGCAGAGGCGATCAAAATGCTCTTTGAAGCCAATAAGAAAAACATCTATGCGCTTGCCTACCAGTATACCAAAAACGTCGAGGACACAGAAGATATCTTCCAGGAAACCTTCATCAAGGCTTTCAATTCCCTCCACACATTCCGCTCCGCTGCGGACACAAATTTTTCTGCATGGCTCTACCGTATCGGGGTCAACTGCAGCATCGACTACATTCGAAAAAACAGGAGGCGCAAGGAATTTTCGCCTGAAAACCTGGACATTCAGAATATGCCGGCTGCAGAAGATACAAATGGCCCTGAACACAGCCACCAGCAGAAAGAGATCCGCGAGAAGACCGACTCTATACTAAAGACCATTTCTCCCAGACAGCGTATGGTTTTTATCCTGCGTCATTACCAACAAATGAGTATCAAGGAGATAGCTGAATATCTCAACTGCACGGAAGGGAGTGTCAAAAAACAGCTCTTCCGCTCTGTCGGGACTTTCAAGAAACGATTCAAACATCTATTAACGGAGCAAAGTTATGGCCTGTAAAAAATACAAAAAAGACATGATCCTTTATTTATATGACGAGCTTGATGCGGGCCGAAAAGCTGCACTGAAAAACCATATCACTGATTGCGCCGGCTGCCTGCAGGAACTCGAATACACCAAAAAGGTGTTTGCTGCGCTCGATGACAGCAAGCCTTCATACATACCTGAGGGTAACTGGGAAAAATACTGGAAAATCATCCAGCCCCGCGCATTCATGCAAACTTCCGGCAAGCGGACGATCAAGTCAGACAAAAGGGCTTTTTCAGCGTTTCCACGCTGGGGATATGCGGCCGCAGCCCTTATGCTTGTTTTTCTTCTCGGAATATATGCAGGACGCATCTGGTTTTTCCCGGACTTTCAGGACAACAGCCAGGATGCCCGAACCGGGATCTCATACAAGCTTGCTTTAAACCAACACCTGGATGAGCTCAAACCCTATGTGCTTGAATACGCCAACTACAGCAGCGAGGAAAACGGCGGTCAATACATCACGGTGGATAAAAAGCTCGTTCAGCATCTGATCATTCAGAATATTCTTTTGAAAAAAGCACTGGCCGAAAAGAACCCTTCCGCAGCTCAGCTCCTCGAAGACATCGACCTGATGCTCCAGGAACTGGCCAATATAGAAAGCAGTGATGAACGGGCCCCGTCCATGATCAGGGAACTTATTCAAAAAAGAGATATTCTTTTCAAAATGGAAGTTTTACAGAAAATTTAGGAGAAAAATTATGAAAAAAATGAAATTTACGGCAGCGGTTCTTACAGCCGCACTATTCTTGAGCGCGCCTGCCGCGGCTCAGGACAAGAACACAGAACAGAGAGCCCAGGCTGCAATTGAAGCAGCGCGTGAGAACAAAGAAA
>CBDVEQ010000193.1:0-5032 GCA_965373045.1 uncultured bacterium
ATGCGTGCACCCTCCTCGCGATCCTCAGGAAGCTCACGTCGCACCAAGAAAAAATAAAGACATCGACAATTTTCATGAATAATTCAGGTTATTTTTTAACCAAGCTTCTGTAATAGTCATATGTCATCATGTGATCTTCATACGTGCAGTGCCTTGAAGGTTTGGTCATGGTGGGCAGAAATACCTCCCGGATTATATACTGGGACAGGCAGATAAAGGGATTGAATAAAAGTCCTGTTCTCCGGTCGATCTCAACAAACTCCAGATGGGGAGGGATCTCAAATTCCTCAGGCTTATACTCTTCTCCGGCTTCTTCAGCCGTTTTCTTTTCTTCTTCAATGATCTGAGAAAAAAAACTCTGCCACACCGGAAGCGCAGCCACCATTCCAGACTGACGGTCCCCTATTTTTCGCCTTCCTTTTTCATGGCCGATCCAGACGCCGGCACATAACTTGGGTGAAAATCCCATAAACCAGGCATCGGCAAAATCATCCGTCGTGCCTGTCTTCCCGCAAAGGTTTTTCTCCAGCACAGCAACAGGCCATGCTGTACCTCTCTGCACAACACCGCGTAGAAAAGTTGTCATGATATAGGCAAGTTGAGGGGAAATGACCTCGTAGGATTCGATCTCTCTTTCTTCCAAGATATTGCCGTCCCTGTCCTCAACTCGAGTTATTAGATAGGGAGTGATCCGGACCCCTTTATTGGGGAAAGTAGAAAACGCGGATACCAGCTCGATCATTCGAATCTCAAAAGCGCCCAGAGCAAGGGAAAGATAAGGATAAACGAGAGATGTAATTCCAAACTTTTTCACATAATCAACACCAACCTGAGGAGAGATCGCATCAAGCACTCGAACAGACACGATATTCCTCGATTCTTCCAACGCCTGCCGGAGTGTTACAGCCCCTTTGTATTTCTCGTCATAATTAGGAGGTGAATAGATCGTACCCGACCACTTGTCCTGAAATTCCATGGGTTCATCAATAAATATGCTTGTGGGCGAATACCCGTTTTCAAGGGCAGCCGTGTAGAGAAGGGGTTTGATAACTGAGCCGGACTGCCTCAGAGCCTGGGTGGCCTGATTAAACTTGAGTCTTTTAAAAGAATAACCTCCGATCATGGCCTTGATCTGGCCGGTCTGCGGCTCAATGGCCAGAAAAGCTCCTTCTAATTCAGGCTCCTGATCGAGTGAGATCTGAAGCTCTTTTTTCTCCTCATCGATCTTATCGACCCGGACATGGATGATGTCCCCTTTTTTGATCAGAGTTTTCAGATTGTTTGATTTGGTCCAGGCGATCTTTTCATTGGTCAAAATACCTGTATAATCACGCACTTTAACGCTGGCTTTTCTCCTCTCCACTTCCAGGACGATGGCTTCGACAATATCTCCATTTTCTACAGATAGTTTTAACCAACTGTCCAGCAGAATCCGGTCGGGATTATTTTTGTCTTTCAGAGGTTTCAGGATCTGCTCCCACTCCTCTATCTCCATGTCCACAAGATTGGGTTTATCCTTTCGCCATCCCTGTCTTTTGTCCAGAATATGCAGCTGGGTTCGGAGCGCTTTTTCCGAATAATGTTGATAATCTCTGTTCAGTGTAGTGTAGACTTTCAGTCCATCCCGGTACAATGAATCAGAACCGTAATTTTCTATAAGATATTTTCTGACCTCTTCAATAAAATAGGCTGCAAAATCAGATTTAAAGGCATTTCTTGGGAGCACGGAAATAGGCTCTTTCTGGGCCGATTTACTTACATCTTTGCTGATGTATCTTTCTTCGTACATCCTGTTGAGCACATGATTTCGGCGCTTCAGCATAAGCTTTGGATTATTGTAAGGAGAATAAATACTTGGACCGCGGAATATCCCTGCAATCAGTGCGGCTTCCACCAGGTTGACTTCAGTAACACTTTTTCCGAAATATTTCTGCGAAACCGCCTCCACTCCATACAAACCATGACCCAGATAAAACTGATTACAATACAGAGTAAGTATCTGTTCTTTATTGTACCGTTTCTCTATCTTAAGGGAGAGAATGATTTCTTTTAGCTTACGCCTCATACTCGGCGCTCTTGACATCTTCAGAACATCCCTTACCAACTGTTGTGTGATGGTACTCCCACCATGCGGCCTGACTTTTCCCAAATTCTTTATATTCTCCAGGGCGGCCCGGAAAATCCCTAGGAAATCAATGCCGCTGTGTTTAAAAAACCGCGGGTCTTCTGTAGCAAGGATAGCCTGCTTTAGGATCTCTGGAATGTCTTCATAAGCGATCTCAACTCTTTTCTGTTCGGCAAACTCTCCAATAACCTCCTCGTTATCCGCATAGATGTAAGTTATGACCCCAGGCTTAAACTCTTCAATATCAGAGACCGGAGGAAGGTTCTGAAGAAGTGCTTTATAAACACCGATGGCAGTACCCAAACCCATAAGGCCGATAACGATCAGTACAATCACAACCGTCTGCCAGAACTTCCGTTTTTTGAACCAGAGCCAAAATTTCTTGAGGAGGTTTTCTCCGTCAGAGAGGAAGATCTTTACACTTTTCACAAGAGCAGAATAGCAGATTCAGCCTGTAATTTCCAGGGAAAAGCAGTCTATCGAAGTCCATAGAAGTCCATTGAAGTCGTAGAAGTCAAAGAAGTCTATAATAGTTTATTGGGTTCTTTGGGTTCGTTGTGTTCGTTGAGTTATTTTAATTGGATTTAACTCAATAAACCCAATAAGCTCAATGAACTCAAAGAGCTGGATTCCCGTTTGCACGGGAATGACGATGTGAAAAGAACTGGATTCCTGCTGGAGTCTATCCCGTACTTGATACAGGGCAGGAATGACGATGGGAAAATGAATCAATATAAAAATTAAATGACTTTAGGCTAAGCTGCTTTGGCCCTTTCTCGCCTTTTGTTGAAGGTAGGCAAAAGCGGTTTTTTCGATCTGGGCAGCTATCTTTTCGATGGGCTGAGAGGCGTTTATATGAATGAACGACTCACCCTGGAAACTTCTAAATATTTTTCTCACTTCTGCAAGATAGTTCTCCCGCTCAAAAAGCAGATCTTTGCTCCCACGATTGTCTACCCGCTTGAGACCACTGTCCGGAGCAATATCCATGATAAAAACCAGGTCCGGTTTAACGGCAAAAGCTTCGTTCTCCATGCGGATGCGCGCCGTATCTATTCCCTTGGCACCCTGATAAGCGATAGTAGAAAAGTAGTAGCGGTCCAAAACCACCACCTTTTTTTCCTGCAGGGCCGGTTTTAAATTTTTCTCCACGTTCTCTCTCCGGTCTGCAATAAAGAGTTCCAACTCCTGTTCCGGGGTCACAGAATCCGGAGACTTTGCTTTTTTTTTGATCTCCCTGCCCCAGCGGCTGTCAGAGGGCTCCCTTAAGCAGACGGCATCATATCCTTGTGTTACGAGCTTATCCAGCAACATTCGGGCCTGGGTAGTCTTCCCTGTTCCATCAATACCTTCAAGGACAAAAAGAACACCTCGTGTTAATTCCATTCGACTTGCCTCATCTTCTCTATTATGCATAAACATTATGAACTGGCAACAAAGATAAAAATGCAACTTTTTATTTGGAAAATTGTTTTTTACTTATATGGACCGGTCAACGGGTCAAAGACATTCATACATTGAATTTATATGGCAATCATGTTATTTTAGAGTTTAGTTATAAGGAGGATTTTTAGATGAAAAAGACACTGCTGATAGCAAGCATAAGCTTTATTCTCGGCCTTATTATAGCCGGGATGATTCTTATACATCCGCCGGAAAAGAACACCGTGGAATTATTTCCATTCCAGGAGTCATTCTCTTCTTCCTCCTCTCCTAATCTTTTTGCTTCACCGGCGCCGCAGGCACGATTCAATCTGGATTTTGCTTCCATTGTTGAAAATCTGGGCCCTGCGGTGGTCAAGATCAAAGCAGAAAAAATCGAGAAACGTAGGATCAGCAGTTTTTTTAATGACTCTCCCATGGATGATTTCTGGCGGCGATTTTTTGGAGACCCCAAAGACCAGGAACGGGAACAGCGTTCTACTGCCCAGGGGACAGGATTTTTCATCAGCCCGGACGGGTATATTTTGACCAATAATCACATCGTTGAAAACGCCGTTGAAATCAAAATTTTTATGCACAATAGTGATGAATTCGATGCTGATATCATCGGCACTGATGATAAAACAGATCTGGCTCTCTTGAAAGTGAAAGCAAAAGACCTTCCTTTTGCCAAACTGGGAGATTCCGACAAGCTGCGTGTGGGTGAATGGGTCATGGCCATTGGCAATCCTTGGGGACTGGACCATTCTGTGACCGCAGGAATTGTCAGCGCCAAGGGAAGACAACTGGATATCCGAGGAGGAAACACCTACCAGGACTACATCCAGACCGATGCAGCCATCAACCGCGGGAACAGCGGGGGCCCTCTGGTCAACATGGCAGGGGAAGTGGTCGGAATCAACAGCATCATCTATTCTTCCACGGGGGGAAACATCGGCATCGGTTTTGCCATCTCTTCGAATCTGGCAAAGACTATCGTAACTCATCTCAAAAAACACGGTCGTGTCATCCGGGGACAGATTGGCATCGTTGGGATCTATCCCATCACATCGGATTTGAAAAATAATCTCGGTTTATCGACAAAACAAGGCGCTTTGGTAGGCAATGTTGTCCGGGGAAAACCAGCGGAAAAAGGCGGACTCAAGAGGTATGACGTTATCACAAAACTCGACAGCAAACAAATCAAAGATCCGGTCGACCTCCGCTTCCGTATTGCAGACACAGAACCCGGAACCACAGTTGAATTCACTGTTCTGAGAAGAGGAAAAAACAAAAAGCTGGAAGAAAAATTACTCAAGATCAAAGTTGAAGAGATGGATTCAGAGGAAGTAGTTGAAAGGGGAATCCCCTCCGGAAAAGACCTGGGTTTTTCCGTTGATGTTTTAATCCCCCGAATCGCCCGCCGTCTTGGAGCCCGGATCCAGGAAGGGCTGATCGTTACCGAAGTCCGTCGCTACAGCGAAG